>NZ_NHRP01000027.1:0-38673 GCF_002165385.1 Acinetobacter sp. WCHA39 | reverse complement strand
ATCTAGCCAAATCCTTGTTTCTCAACAAGTTTTTATCTGCATCACCGCCGATGGATGTGCATTCTACACCATTCCTCTCCCAACACAACCCCCTTTCCTAATCTTTTTATTTAAGTGGACGTTTTTTAGACTAACTCAGTTACTTTTTGTCTATTTTCTTTATCGATAAGAACTTTTTTTAAACAATTAAGTTAAGTAGAATGTATCTCTTGCTTCAAACTTTTTGGCATTTTTGATTGAAAATACGGTTTATTATTAAAAAAGTACAATTACTGTTGCTTTTAGCCTTGATCGCTACGAGTCAGATTTGTTACGCCATTTCAAATCATAATTTTTATGAATTAGCATTAACTATATTGAGTTATAGCAAGTGGTCGAATACATCTCGCCCAATTATTTGTGTAATAGATAATGCTGAGGCTTCGAGGCAATTTCAATCCAATATTAAACAACTTGGGTATGATTATCAGGTACAAGCTGTTAATTCAAAAGATTTTAAAAAACAGAATGTCATGTTGTGTATTTCTCAACAACAACACCGCAACAACAACAAAACTTGATTCAAGCTTATCCATCGCGTTCATTACTGTCATTAAGCATTAATAATCCAGCATGTGAAATTGGCAGTATTTTCTGTTTATACAACAAAAAGACCTCTTCTACATTTAAAATAAATCTAGATGCTTTGAGTTACTCCAAAGTTCATATCGACCCCCGAGTCTTAATCTTGGCGAAGAATACGGAGTAATTAAAGTGATTTCGAATTTATATCAATCTACTTCGCTACATGCTTTATTCCGTAAATCTCAATTTACGATTTTTGCAATTACTTTTTTAATTTGCTCTTGTACTTTTGCAACAATTTCCATATTCACAATGGAAACGCACGCCAAACAAAATTTACAACTATTAAGTCAAACGCTACTTGAACGAATCCAGCCCGCTGTTGTCTTCAAGGACAAAGGAGCAATTGATCAAATTTTAGCGGACTACACAACAGAACATGCGATTCGTAGTATTCATGTTTATGTTCCAGAGCATCAATTATTAGCAGAAAGTACCAAGCAAATCGACCACACATCATTTTTACAAAGCGTATTAGATAAATGGTTTCTACATGATCCAATTAAACTGACGGTTATTCATCATAAGAAACAAGTCGGCGAATTAGTTTTATATGGCAGCTCAGAAAATATTTTACATTTCTTAAAAACCATCATTATTGGTCTAGCCATATCAATGTTTTTTATTGTGATTGCACTGTTATGGTCGGTTAATCTTACCTATCGCCAAATCATGCAAGCGATCAAACCATTAACCCATATTGCTCAATTAGTGAGTGACCAAAAAGCTTACAACTTACGTTTTCCAAATAACCATATTAAAGAGTTTCAAAATCTGAATACGGTATTTAATGAGCTCTTAGAAGAAATACAAGTTTGGCATACTCATTTACAGAAAGAGAATCTCCAACTTTCATTTCAAGCTCGCCATGACCAGCTCACAGGTTTAGCTAATCGACACTATTTTTATGAAGAACTACTCAATATTTTTAAAAATAATCAATTTCGTCACAATTCAGCACTAATTTTCATAGATAATAATAAGTTTAAAGCAATTAATGATCATTATGGTCATCTTGCTGGGGATGCGGTATTAAGAGAAATGGCAAATCGATTAATGCAGTCTGTCAGACAAGAAGACTTTATTGCCCGTTTGGGTGGTGATGAATTCGCAATCATTTTGCATACCATCCATCATTCTGATCATTTACAAACAATCGCTGAAGGTTTACTAGCAAGTTGTGATGAGCCTTTGGATTTTAACGGTCAACTTATCCATTTTAGCTTTAGTTTAGGGATTGCTTTTTCACAGTTTGCAGACAATCCAGATGATTTAGTCATGCAAGCAGATCAAGCAATGTATAAAGCTAAAAATTTAAATCCACATTGGTTTCTTTATAAACCAGAAATTTAGGACATGTTATGCGCACTCACACTTTCAAGATCTCCTTTGTAGCGTTACTCTGCCTAACATTGGCTGGCTGTTTAAGTTTTGGTTCTTTGAAATATCGTCAAGTCAAAATGCTTAAAAAAGAAGGTTTCATTTTAACAGAAGAAGGTTGGAGTCTGGGTCTACCTGAACGTTTACTTTTCGACTTTGACCAAGCAGATATCAAACCTGAACATCAAAGAGAAATCGTTCGTCTTGCCAATCAATTGAACAAATATGATCTGCAAAAATTAAAAGTTGTGGGTCACACTGATGATATTGGTAATCCTGAGTATAACCAGAAATTGTCTGAAGAACGTGCTCAAAGTGTTTCTTCGATTTTCATTCATCAGGGTTTCAAACCCAATAATGTCACTGTGATTGGTCGTGGTGCAAGCCAACCTTTCGTACCAAATACGTCTGACGAGAACCGCGCGAATAACCGCCGAGTTACGATTATTATTATTCCTTAGGTTGTAATTTTTTAAAAAAGCCAACTATTTAAAGTTGGCTTTTTTAATTTATATGAGTTCAATAATATCAATCGTCGGTGGAACTCGAAAGCGAAATGGAACGCCAACCATTCCAGTTCCAACTGTTACAAATACATCAGCATGTTCATGTGTATAAAAACCTTTTTTGTGCCCTAAGATAGACACTTTTTTCATAATATACGTTGTAATCCAAGGAAGTTCTATTTGCCCTCCATGTGTATGACCAGCCAGCATTAATGGTCGTGTAGGTAATGCTGGCACCATATCTACTGTATCAGGGTTATGAGATAAAATGAGCCATGGTTTATCTTGTGGTAAGTCTGGCATAAATCGCATATTTGCTTTACCCGCCCATAAATCACCAATTCCAATTAAGCGAAACTCATCAAAATCGATAATCTGCCCTTCTATATCAATCACATTATTCTGCTCTAATGCATCTTTTAACAATGTCTGTATAGGTGGACCAGGATACTGCTCATCATGGTTACCGGGGACAGAATATACAGGGGCATGAATTTGTTTTAGTACTGAGAGTTCCTGAATTAAGCGATTCTCAGGTTCATAAGTCCAATCACCTGCAACCACTACAATATCTGGTTTAGCTTCATTTAACTTTTTAACAATGCTTTTTAATTGACGTTCATGACCAGAAAACAATCCCACATGCATATCTGCAATCAAGGCCACTTTAACTGGTTGAATAAAATCACGATCCGGATTTAAACGGTATTGATGATGTTTAACATGAACCATATGTGGTTCAATAAATCGTGCATAAATCAATATGCTCGTTAAAAGGAAAACAAAAATACTTTCATGTAAACTGTAAAACTCAGACCAACCTGCATACAAGCTAAAAAACCAGAGAGGAACTAACAAATAAGAAAGATAAAATGTAGCTAGATGTACAAAAGCTTTAAAAGGATGAATCGTTTCAGTTCTTGCTTGATGAGTCCATGCCTGAGCGAATGCCCACAAGGCTAGAACAATAAAAATAATATAGAAAATTAATATAACTGTGTCCGAATTCGACATTACCACTCTCATTAATCTGACATTAGGGCATACATCGCATCTCATATTTATAATTTTTGATGAAATGCTATACTCAAGTCCAACTTTTAATCAGTAAAGATTATGACGCAATTTTCTCATCTAAATCGTAAACATACAAAAATAAGTACAACTACTTACAATAAAAGTATGCTTGCGATTTATTGCAGTATTGCGATCACAATCACAGGATGCAGCACACTACCTAAACATAAAATAGAGCCAATACAACAATCTAACATTCAACAATTAGAAATAAATCAGACAACTTTGGCTCAGATCATTCAGCCTTTAGAACAACAAAATCCTGGATTGACGGGTTATCACGTTTTATTTGAACCCCTAGAAGCGTTAGCAGCACGACTACGTTTAATTGATAAGGCCGAGAAAACCTTAGATTTGCAATATTATATTTGGGACAATGACAAAGTAGGTGCTCTTGCTTTGCATGCGCTGATTCGCGCAGCAGATCGTGGTGTCAAAGTTCGATTACTTATTGATGATAACAATGCAAAGAAAACTGAAGGAATCTTCTTAGCTCTGGCACAGCATCCAAATATTGAAGTTAAATTATTCAATCCCTATCGTTTTCGCAAATACCGTGCGCTTGATATGATTTTAGATTTAAAACGTATCAACCGCAGAATGCATAACAAAAGTTTTATTGCAGACCAACAAGTTGCCTTGATTGGTGGACGTAATATGACGAATCAATACTACAACGTGAGTGATAACTATCAGTTTTCTGATGTCGATGTGATGTTGGTAGGCAAAGCGGTCAATGACATTTCACAATCTTTTGACGAATACTGGAATCACAGTTACGCTTACGATGTAAGGGAAATTGTCAATCAAAATGCTCATCGCTTAAGCTATGAGAGCCTAAAACAGCAACTTGATGAGCATTATAAGAGAGCAACGGTACAGAATTTTCTTGACCTGACTGGCAACTCACAGGCAATTGATTCAATTATCAGTCGGGATATTCCTTTAAACTGGGTAAAAGCTGAGGTTGTAAAAGACTCTCCTGACAAAATTAAATCAAAAGCAAAAAAACAAGAACACCTTAATTTCCAATTGATTAACCATTTAGAACAACCTGAAAAAAATATTGACCTCATCTCGGCTTATTTTGTCCCTGAAAAAAAGGGGGCTAAAATTCTCAATGATCTTGCAAAAGATGGAATCGAGGTTCGAGTGCTCACAAACTCATTTCAGGCAAATGATGTCGCAGTTGTTCATGCATTTTATGGAAAATATCGTCAAGATTTACTGGAACATGGTGTACAGCTATATGAGTTCCTCCCAGCCTTAAATAAAAATGATCTCGATAAACATACTGAAGAACTCGCGAAGAAAGCAAAAGTAAATATCAAAGGACTAAGCCGTTCCAGTTTACATGCCAAACTGATGGCGCTAGATGAAAAGCAAGTTTTTATTGGTTCATTTAATTTTGATCCACGCTCTGCTTATCTGAACACTGAAATTGGCGTGCTTTTAGATAGCCCACCTTTAGCGCAAGCTGTTCATGCGACTATGGATCAAAATCTAAGTAAATATGCCTATAAATTAGTGTTAGATGCCAATAAAAAAATTACATGGCGACGTGAAACACCACAAGGTCCTGTCATCTATACAAAAGAACCTCGAATGAAATGGTGGCAAAAGGCAGGACTGAAAATTATTTCATGGCTGCCAATTGAAGGCTTTATGTAATTTAAAGCGAGTATTGTTATGGCTAAGTATTTAAAACTTTGCTTTGTAACTCAAGCAGCCCTGCTCGCATTTGACGATCAACTTCTTTAGTTAAGCTATCTACCGTATGGCCTGTTACAGGAATTGCAGGTAGGGTCAATAAATGAGCGGTAACTTTTGGCATTTCTAAAACACGTTGCACATGTTCTGCAAAAGACATTTCACCAATAAATGGTGCGACCAGATCTAATTCACCTTGTTGATTGACATAGCAAATCACACAAATTTGAACTGGACGTTGCGCGTCAATCGCAGCACCCAATAAGCGCCCATGTACTTTTTTGACCTGACGACCATCTGTGGTTGTGGCTTCTGGAAAGAACAAAACTGGAATATCTTGTTTTAAAAATTCTGTAATTTGTTCTTTTATTCGGATCGAGTCACCAGAACCACGCTTAATAAATAAGGTTCCACCGCCTTTTGCTAGATTACCCAAAATAGGCCATTTTTCGACTTCTGCTTTTGCTAAGAAGAAAATACGTGCTCCAGAGCCAAGTACAGCAACATCTAACCAAGAAATATGATTACTCACCCAAAGCGCTGGTTCTCGTGGAATAGTGCCATGAATCTGAACTTCGATATTAAAAACTTCGCATAAACGGCGGCAAAAATACTGAACATAACGCGTATTCGTTGGATTATTCGGGTCTTTGTATAAACCGTGTCGATAAATGAGATAAAAACCTTCACCAATTGTTTCTAGACCTGAGGCTAATTTTTTACTATACAAGCTCAATTTAGAGATGAAATTTAATGGTGTGTTATTTGCTGCTGTTGCTTCTTGAGTCATAAATCATTAAAACCGTACGCATGTATGCACATTACATTGAACTAGCTCACTTATATCATGCCCGTATCTATTTATAAAAGTTACCACCATGAGAAAAAACGAATGTGAATATAATTATTTTCAATTTTAAAAGGTTTTTAAAATTAAATATCATAAATAAATCGAATTAATAAATTAAGAAGTCATATGATGAATCCTCAACACACAACATCTCATAATCAAGTGAATATTCCTTATGGCTATGCTTTAAGAATGTTTTTGGGTTGGTCAATTTTATATATCGGCACACTCGTTGGTTTTATCAAACTTCTTCACCATCACATCATATAAATCCATGAAGCCTTTGCCCTTTGCTTGAAGTTTATTCTAGAATAAGGCTTCAATACTCAGGATATGATAACAGCGTGGAATTTTTTGAGCGGCAACAAGGTGGTGAACGAGCAATTTTAGTCAGTGTTTCTGTGCAGTTACTCGATGACCTTGATGCTGAAGAGTTTCGATTGCTCGCTCAATCCGCTGGTGCTGAAATTCTTGAGCATATTTCTGTACAAAGAAATAAGCCAGACCCTAAATTTTTTATTGGCTCAGGCAAAGTTGATGAAATTGCAGAATTAGTTCAGCAGCTAGAAGCTGAATTAGTCATCTTTGATCACTCTCTTTCACCAGCTCAAGAACGTAATTTAGAAAGAATCTTAAAATGCCGTGTGATTGATCGCACAGGGCTTATTTTAGACATTTTCGCACTCCGCGCACGGACACATGAAGGTAAATTACAGGTCGAGCTCGCACAGCTCAAACATTTATCTACTCGTTTAATTCGTGGTTTTACAGGTAATTTAGAACAACAAAAAGGTGGGATTGGTCTACGTGGGCCAGGTGAATCACAACTTGAAACTGATCGCCGACTCATCAAAGTACGTATTACCCAACTGAAAGACAAATTGGTTAAAGTTCAACAGACGCGTTTACAAGGTCGTGCCGCACGCCAAAAAGCAGCAATTCCAACGATTTCTTTGGTTGGTTATACCAACGCCGGTAAATCGACACTGTTTAATATTTTAGCCCAAAGTGATGTCTATGCAGCAGACCAACTTTTTGCAACACTCGATCCAACCTTACGTCGTCTAGAATGGGATGGTATTGGTACTGTCGTACTCGCAGATACTGTTGGATTTGTGAGAAATTTACAGCATGATTTGGTTGAATCTTTCAAAGCGACCTTAGAAGAAACACTAGAAGCGACCTTACTTTTGCATGTAATTGACAGCAGTAGCCCTAACATGCCTGAACAAATCGAAGCAGTGGAATCTGTGCTGAAAGAAATTGGAGCCGATGCACCGATTCTTCATGTTTACAATAAAATTGATCTCAGCGGTGATACGGCAAAAATCATTTATAAGGCAGCAGATTTACCTGATCGCGTTTATGTTTCTGCGCATTCTGGGCAGGGATTAGATTTATTAAGCCAAGCTGTTCAACAATGCCTGATGGGACAGTTACAACATTTCGACTTAGTTCTCAAACCTGCTTACGGTAAACTACGCACACAACTTTATACACTCAATGTCATTCAAACTGAACAATATGATGAGCAAGGTGATTTGCATTTATCAGTTTGTATTGCTCCACAAAAATTGCATCAACTGATCAAACAAGCACACCTACCATTAGATGAAATTCTTGGAAACCAAGCAGCTTTATTTCACAGGCCTTTGGAAGAATTTGAAAAGTAAGCATCAATGTAATAATCGTTCATAAGTGAGAGTTAGAAAAAAGATGAAAGAAATTGATTGGACAGCTTGGTTTTGCACGATTCTATTAATTATTGTATTTCGTGAAGGCGCTGTTGCTATTACCACGGTCTTTCATCATCCAGAATTAGGTAATCTCGTCGGACTGATCAGCTTACTTGCAACTTTATTAATTTGGAGAAGATTTAGAAAAATCTCCAATCGTCTTATAGATACCAACAACAAAATCATGAAAGAAAGTGCTTTTGCATTTTTGCCAATCTGTGCTGGCTCTTTGATCATGTTGGTACATTTAGGCAAAGAAATTCCAATCTTTTTATTTGTCTTAACCTTGAGTACTTTATTGCCATTGTGGATTTACGCCAAAATGGCAAAACGCTGGTTATAGGAGTTCATGAATATGTTAATGGTTATATATGGATTCGTGATTACCTTAATCAGTTATCTCATCGCAAAACCTTTAAACAAAAAAATTCCACAGATTCCATTAATTGTTTTTGCGATGTTTATTGTGATCGGACTACTCGCAATTTTGGGTATTCCTTATGAACAGTACATGAATAATGTGAATGGTGTCTTTAATCATTTGCTTGGTTATGTGACTGTCGCTTTGGCAATTCCACTGGCTGCAATGCGTTATGATGATTTACCAATTAAATCGATGATTGGCATTTTGTGTTTTGCAAGTATCAGTGCAGTTGCATTGCCGATGGGGCTTGCATATTTATTACACATGTCAGAACCAACAATTATGGCTTTTGCAACCCGAGCTGTAACGACGCCAATTGCTCTGAATATTGCCACACTATTACACGCTCCTCTGATGATGGTATCACTGATTGTGATTTTATCTGGAGTCATTGGCGCCGCATTTTCTCCGTGGATTTTAAAACATATCCATGATGAACGGGCTTCAGGCTTAGCTTTAGGTTTGGCAGCTCATGCAATTGGTACAGCACAAGCATGGCAGCGAGGTCCTGTTACAGGTCGTTATGCCGCTTTTGGTATGGCTGTGAATGGTGTGTTTACTGCTATATGGCTACCCACTTTTATTTTGTCTCTTTCTTAATTTGTCACAGAAATGTCAATTTATATTGAACTAGTTGTCAAAAATCCTACATAATGGGAGTTCAAACGTTAAAAGGATTTTTAATGATGGGAAAACAATTATTCGGTGCGTTGATTTTATCTGTAATGAGTAGTCTAAGCTTTGCAGAAGATATTACAGGTATGTGGCAAAGTATCGATGACAAAACTGGTGCACCAAAAGCTTTAGTCGAAATTCGTAAAGAAGCGAACGGTACTTATGCGGGTAAGATTGTAAAGATTACTCCACGTGCGGGTTACACACCAAAAGAAACGTGTGTAGACTGCCCAGCACCATATACCAATAAACCTATTTTAGGCTTAGACGTGATGACAGGCCTAAAACAAGGTGAGGGGCTGAACTATGTTAATGGTCGTATTCTAGATCCAAATTCTGGCAAAGTTTATAGTATGAAAGCAAAATTAAGTTCTAATGGCAAACGCTTACATTTGCGAGGCTATGTTGGCGTATCTGCATTAGGTCGTAATCAAATTTGGCTTCGCGATGAATAAATTTTAAAACGACATAATCACGCCGACCATCTATATTGGATCAAATTGATCACGGTTTAGCACTATAAAACACCTTTATTTCTTTCAGAATTAAGGGTGTTTTTTTATTAAACTTTAAAAAAATTCCTTGAAATTTCAATTATTAAAAAAATACACAATTGTAAAAGAATAATTGAATCTAGGATTAAAAATCCGAAATAATAGAGAGACAATAATAGTGGCTGAGTAGCTTAGACATGTACACAAAACTCATTACGTTTTTCTTCTTATTTAGTCTTAGCCATCTGACTTTCGCACAAGATATCGTAGGTACTTGGCAAAGCGTTGACGATGTAACAGGAGCGCCTAAAGGACAGGTTGAAATTATCAAAGAAGCTGATGGAACTTATATTGGTAAAGTTATTAAAATTACCCCGCGAACAGGTTATACACCAAAAGAATTCTGTACGGGTTGCCCTGCTCCTTACACGAACAAACCCATCTTAGGCTTAAATGTAATTACTAAGCTGAAGTATAAAAAGGATTTGTCTTATGCAGATGGAAAAATTTTAGATCCAAACACTGGTCGTATGTATAGTCTCGCAGCAAAGTTAAGTAACAATGGACAAAGGTTACATTTACGAGGTTATGTTGGCGTATCAGTATTGGGTCGTAGTCAAATCTGGATTCGTGTGAATAACTAAAAATCTAATCAATAAAAAAGCCCTCAATTTAAGGGCTTTTTTATATTGCTATAACTGTAGTTTAATGGCTTTGTAACTTTGCGTAGTCAATCAAAACATTTGCAGCTTCTGTAATAAAGGTTTCTTCTTCAGGCAATGCTGGTCGTGCATAAGCTTTCATTTTGGCACGTGACTCAATTAATGCATCAATCGAAGCCTGATAGCTTTCCCAGTTGGCGTAAGGTGCCTGACCTGTCGCTATACGACGCTGATTTTCAGCATTGAGTGTTTGCTTTTCTAAATCAATTAGCTCAGCTCGACGTTGAGCAATATCTAACTCAACTTTCTTCTGATCAGAACTTTTTTGTGCGATCAGTTTTCGAGCTTCTAAATAATTAAATTGTGAATCAGCTTTCACCCGCTGTTCAGAAGATTGGGTAAGCTTAGCAATATACGGTTGCACAGAACCTTCGCGCTTGAAAGGAGCTGTTGGAATGGTATCCCATTTCAATGCATTTTTAGCTTTACGCTCACCAAACTCTTCATTGTAAATATCAACAAGTTTGATATCAGGAATCACGCCTTTGTTCTGCGTACTTCCACCCGTGACACGATAGAATTTGCGTTGAGTTAACGTTGCCTGACCATGTGCTAAGGAGTCTAACTGAACCTGAGCGGTGCCTTTTCCTGTCGTGGTACTACCTATAATAATACCGCGCTCATAATCTTGGATTGCCGCAGAATAAATCTCACTCGCAGATGCAGAGGCTAAGTTAACAAGCACTGCCATTGGCCCAGCATAAATTTGCTCTCCGCCATCAGTGTCTTCAAAGACATTCACATTGCCATTGCCATCCCGAATTTGTACAACTGGACCAGATTTAATCACCTGACCCAGCATACGAGCAACTTCTTCTAATGAACCACCTGGGTCATTACGTAAATCAACCAGAACACCTTCTACTTTCTGTGCTTTGAGCGATTCAAATGCTTTTGCTGTATCTTCTGAAACTGAACGATATTCTGTACCAGCTCGACGTGAACGATAATCAAAATAGAAAGATGGAATTTCAATCACACCGAAAAGATGTTTTTTCCCATCACGTGTAATTTCAACTGTACGTGAGCGAACACCCGCATCCTCTTCCTGAATCACATCTCGGACTAAACTCACATTACGTGCTTGGCTCATGGAAGCACCCGCACCGAGTAAGCGAACCGTTACTTTAGTTCCACGCTTACCACGAATCAATCCAACAATTTCTGAACTCGACCAACCAATGACATCAATCATTTTTTCGCCGTCTTGGGCAACGCCAATGATTCGATCTCCTGATTTGATTTGACCAGATTTACTCGCTGGCCCACCTTCAACAATGGTTTCAATCTTGGTGTAATCTTCATTGCCTCGTTCTGGGCGAATAGATACCCCAATGCCTTCAAGTTGCAATGTGGTCTGGCGATTTAACTCCATCGCATCAATAGGAGGGTAATAATTACTATGTGGATCGTAAGTTGCCAACATTGCATTTAATGTTTTATCTAAAACATCATCGCTCTTTACACGACCAATACGTTCAAGCTGGCGCGTATAACGTTTTGTCAGCGTTTGTACTGGTGTTAAATCTTCTGGACCAGTTAAATCCTGACCATTTGCAAGCGATGGATCAGCCTTCAAAGCCTTTTGCTTCGCTTGCTCTTCTTCTTTGCTAATCGTTAAATTAATTAGCTGAGACACCAACATTCTCTGCCAATGTGCTTGTTGCTCGGCAGACGTCTGAAAATAAGGCGCTTTTTCGCGATCAATATCAAGGTAAACACCCTTTTGCTGTAAATTTTGTGGCTTCTTCAATTCAGCCAACATAAATTCGTAGAATTGTTTCAAGCGTTCACGATATTGGGCATGAATCGCAAAAGGTCCAGTTAGGTTTCCTGCTTTTAATGAGCTACCAAAATTTGAACCATATTTATTTTTATATTCTGAAACTTCACTGCTCAGAAATAATGAATGATCTGGATCTAAGCTGTCCAAATACATATCTAAAATACGATTTGATGTCGCAGCATCTAAACGCATATTCAGATAATGCTGACGATCAACTAATGTTGCCAACTGACGTGCGACCAATGCTTGTTCTTGTGATGGCTTGATCACGGTTGAAACAACAGGAGCTTCCGTTGCCGCAAATGCCTCATTCATTGTATGAGAAAAAAATAAACCACCAGTCGCGATTGCAACTGCACACGCTATCATTTGAAGTTTCATAAAATTTTGGTACTTCCTTGGATATGGCAATTATTACATGCTAGTACAATCAATATGAACATATTTCATTCAATATTTTTACCAAACTGAAGTACAGGTTAATCATTATAAATAAATGACCAACAAGCACTTATCATCAATATCATGTAGTTTTATCATATTCTGTACTGACAAAATGTAGCAAATCATTGCACAATTTAGCTATCGCTTTTTTTACATCAAAATTCAAATGGAATCTATATGATCGGCGCATTGATGCTAGACGTTGCTGGCACAGAACTTACTCAAGAAGATATTGAACTATTACAAGCTCCGCAAGTCGGTGGCATGATTTTATTTGCACGAAATATTGAGTCTCCTCAACAAGTTCGCGCTTTAACTGACCATATGCGCCAAGTCCGTCCAGATATTCTGATTGCTGTCGATCAAGAAGGTGGGCGTGTTCAACGTTTAAGACAAGGCTTCACCTTGTTACCTGCAATGGGGCGACTTGGTGAACATTATGTACATCATCCCGAACAAGCAATTGAGTTAACCCAACAGTGTGGTTGGTTAATGGCAACTGAAGTTCTCGCTGTAGGTATCGATTTTAGTTTTGCTCCAGTCTTAGATCTCAATGATATTAGTGATGTGATTGGTGATCGAAGCTTTGCTAAAAATATGCAAGACATCGTTCCACTGGCTGATGCCTTTATGCGTGGAATGAAACAAGCAGGCATGGCGACAACTGGAAAACATTTCCCTGGACATGGTTCTGTAAAAGCTGATTCACATGTCGCTGCGGCGATTGATAGTCGCTCATATCAAGAAATTTACGACAAAGATATGCAAAGCTTTATCAAATTAATGCCTCAACTTGATGCTTTAATGCCTGCGCATGTGATTTATGATCAAGTCGATCCAAACCCTGCTGGCTTTTCTTCATTTTGGCTGCAAAATATCTTACGTCAGCAGTTCAAATTTGACGGCGTTTTGTTCTCTGATGATCTCAGTATGCAAGCTGCATGTGTTGCTGGTGGTGCTGATGCACGTATTCAAGCGGCATTAAATGCGGGTTGTGATATGGGATTAGTGTGTAATGATCGAACAGCAGCATGTACAGCTTTAGATGGCATTCAAAAATTGGCTTTACCAAATCAACAACGTCTAGAGCGTATGCGCGGTAAAATTCCAAACATCCAAGTAGGCTCGACACTAAATTTAGATGAAAGTTGGCAGAACGCAAAAAAAGTCATTGAAGACTTTAAGAATTCGTTTTAACTTGCCAATAAGCAAAAGATGATTTAACACACCATCTCCAATTGATCTATTTAAAAATGAATAGGTCAATTTCCTCGCGCAAATGGGTTGTGCATAGGAACAGAATAAAATGAAAAAAATTGAGTCTAGGACAGATGACACAACAACTTTCGAAACACCGCCATATTTCTTTTACTGCACACTATACCGGCTATATTTGGTATCAAATGGGCATTTCCCATCCTGCATTAGCGACAACCAAAGGAAAAACACTAGCAGCCTTAGTCCATCCGATTGAAAGTTGGGCAGAAAAGTATGTTGGTGGAAGTATGCGAACAACCTTGAAACAACGCCATACCATGCTTGATACGCATTTAGAGCAATTGGTTCAGCAATATCCAAACCTACAAGTACTTGAAATTGCATGTGGCTTATCGCCACGAGGTTGGTGGTTTAGACAGCATCACCCAGACATTTGCTATCGTGAGCTTGACTTACCTGATATGGCCGCTACAAAACAAGCAGCATTACAACAAATTGAACCACATGTTGATGATGTCCTATCCGTTGATTTATTTACAGAAGCATTTGCAAACGTATTTAAAGTCTTTGACCCTAAACGACCTTTGGTGATTATTAGTGAAGGCTTAATTAACTACTTTGAAAAGCCGTTACTTCAGCAACTTATTCAAGCAATTGCGATCTATGGCCGCGACTTCAAAGAACTTCATTATTTAACCGATCTTTATCCAGAACCCACTCAAAATAAATTAGCAACCATTATCTGGAATAGTAGTCGTTTATTGAAATTAATGTCACGCAGCGCTTTTAGCTTCCACTTTAAGACACCAGCAGAGGTAGAGAATTTTTTTCATGAAGCTGGTTTTAAGCAAGTTGAAGTGCTTCAACCTAAAGAATTCTTTGAACAAACACATTTAGAAAACAAGGAACAGCATCTCGGTGATCTTGTTTGGATGATTCAAGCGACCAATAAATAAAAATCAAAAAAAGAGAAGTGAATTCAAAACACTTCTCTTTTAAATTCTATTAAAAAATAATTAAATTTGTTTCTGACGCTCAATAAAACGAGATAAACGATCCGCAACGTCGAAACTACCGTGTTTAAACAAGATACGTAAACCCTGTTCAGTTGCCTCAAATGTTAAACATTCTATTTTAAACTCACCTTCTTCATCAGCCAAATGTAAGGCTAAATCTCGTGGATGCTGGCTAACAAAATCAAGCTGATCCAAATGATCAAGTTTTAGATACACCCCAAAGAACGTAATATCTACAATCTTTACTGCTACTTCGATATCTGAATGTCGATGTGATAATTTAGTGTCTGGTTTTAAAACAGGAATACGTTCTTCACCACGACGCTCAATGTTTTTCATCTGTTCGCGGTTCATTGGAATAACACCATCAAGATTGTCGATGGATTCTCCCTTTAAAAACGTAGTAAAAAGCGTCATCGTTTCTTTGCGGCGTTGTAATTGTGGAACATGGTCTGCATTGGCAATTAATGCAAATTCCATATTATTACATTGCAAAGCAAAGTCAGCATTTTCATGTGGCAAAGTAAAGCTGTCGTACTGCCCTGCTGCAACAAGAGTTTTACACTGCGCAACAGGTACATTGCTTAAACGGAGTAGTCGATTGCAATTAATCTCGTAACGCTCACGTTCAGTTGCAGTAAACTCTGCCATCTGTCTAAAGAATAAACGTTTTGCCGTTGGAGACATCCGCGTTTTATCAAGCTTGGCATGATTCACAAGATACAAAATAACTGCTTGCCCAAACTCCTCCATACGATCTTCACGCATCAAGTGTAAAGATTCCTCGAGCAACATACGCCAGCTTTTACGGGTTTTTTGCATCACACCCATCAAGACCATACGATCAATCAGTTCAGGACGTTGGTGTGCAAATGAAGATGCAACAACTGAACCCAACGACATACCCATGACAGAAACTTTATCAATCCCAACAATATCAAGCCATTGACCCAACATTTTTGATAAATCTGGTAATTCAAGAATTCCAGCTGACTCGCCTGTATCCACATTTCGAATCTGCTGATTTGCGCCCATTGATGGTAAATCAATCAATATGACAGGACCACTCTCAAAGAGTTGCTCAACACAATACTTATAAGAGTTAAAATTTTGAAATGCGCCCCCGACAATTACAATTGGCGTGTTGTAGATCGTCTTAGGATCTGCAATTGCCATATATTCAATTTTCCAACCATCTATCCATGTAGTACGCGCTGGTTGTTTAAAACTGTTTTTATTGTATATGTCGAAAAAACCAAACCCTGTGTAGGTATGATTTAAATCCGAGTCCATTTGGATTATGGAATTCATATCCTTCCTCCATCCTTGTTTATTTTTTTGCTGTAATTAGTCTCATTTTTAGTGAGTTCTAGTTACAAGTTAACAAATTTATAAAATTTGTATTACATTTATCCTATACATTTTTCATTCTATACAAATGCATGATTTATACGCAATCATTTCCTTAACCACTTATCTTGTTTAGATCAATAATATTTTTCAAAATATGTAATCAGCTTGTAAATTCAATTTTAAATCAAAAGAGCTACTCAAAATTTACAATCTATAATTTTTTGAATTATCAGTTCAGCCTATTCATTGTTCAGCATTTGACTGTTACTATCATTATAAATATATGCAATCGTCAAAATGCTATGCAAGATTCTATTCAAAACTATATGCAACAGGTTGGTACTCAGGCACGTAAAGCGTCTCGTATCTTAATGAGCGCATCAACGCATCTAAAGAACCATGCTCTGTCTGCAATTTATACTGCTTTAGAAAATAATCAAGCACAAATTTTGGCAGCCAATCAAATTGATATGCAAAATGGTCACCAACGTCAATTAGATTCTGCCCTCCTTGATCGTCTTGAACTCACTCCTGCTCGCTTTAAAGGCATGCTACAAGGGTTAAAAGATGTTATTGCACTTGTTGACCCAATCGGCGAAATTACGGATTTAGCTTACCGTCCATCAGGTATTCAACTCGGTAAAATGCGGGTTCCTTTAGGTGTAATCGGTATGATCTACGAATCGAGACCGAATGTTACCCTTGAAGCCGCATCATTAGCACTAAAATCAGGAAATGCCATTATTCTACGCGGTGGTTCAGAAGCAATTGAATCGAATAAAGCAATTGCAATCGCAATTCAGCATGGTTTACAAATTGCTGGCTTACCTGAACATGCTGTTCAAGTGATTGACACACCTGACCGCGCAGCAGTAGGTCATTTAATCACAATGACTGAATTTGTAGACGTGATTGTCCCTCGTGGCGGTAAAAGCTTGATTGAACGTGTAACGAATGAAGCACGTATTCCTGTGATCAAGCATTTAGATGGCAATTGCCATGTTTTTGTTGAAGCACAAGCAGATTTACAAAAAGCATTACCAATTGCGCTCAACTCAAAAACACATCGTTATGGCGTATGTAATGCGATGGAAACATTACTTGTTGATGAAGAAATTGCAGAAGATTTCCTACCAAGTATTGCTGAACTATATGCAGATAAACAAGTTGAACTAAGAGGTTGTGCGGAAACACAACGTATCTTAGGTGAGTCTGTTAAAACAGCCACCGAAGAAGATTGGTACACTGAATATTTAGGTCCTATTCTTGCAATCAAAGTCGTTACAGGTATGGATGAAGCAATCGAACATATTAATAAATATGGTTCTCATCATACCGATGCGATTATTACTGAAAACTTTAGTCTAGCACGTGAGTTTCTCGCACGAGTTGATTCAAGTTCAGTGATGATCAATGCTTCAACCCGCTTTGCTGATGGCTTTGAATATGGCCTCGGTGCAGAAATAGGAATTTCAACAGACAAAATTCATGCACGCGGTCCAGTTGGTCTGGAAGGTCTAACCTCTCAGAAATGGATCGTATTTGGTGATGGTCAAATACGCCAATAAGGCATTTAGATCCAAGTAAAACGCTGCACGGTAAAGCTCATTTATTTGATCTTTATCGTGTTTTCACATATTTTCATACAAAAAACCTGATCAAAATAAACAGATTCATCCTAAGAAGTTTGTATTTACACTCTATAATCATTAGATTCAATTATAAATCAGTTGTATAGGCTAAAGTCTATCTTCGCCAATATGACAACCCATGTTAAAACATTGCACGTGATTGCTCTGCTCGACACGTTGCAGCAAGATCAAAAGTGTTCGTCATAAAATTCAAAATTTGTTAGGTGTTCAAACGTGGCTAAATCTGTACTTGTAATTAACTGTGGTTCATCTTCAATCAAATACGCGCTTATCTCAGAACGCCGTGAAGATCGTATTTATGGATTAGCAGAAAACTTAGGTTCTGCTGAAGCGCGGATCAAAGGCGTTACAATTGGTGGTGAACCACTTGAACTTTCGATTCCACATGCAGATCACGCCAAAGCACTTGAAACTCTTCTTGCACGTTTAGCGAACTACAATCCACAAGCGATCGGTCATCGTGTTGTTCATGGTGGCAATTTAACCAAAGCAGAACTATTAACACCTGAAATTGTAAGTCGCATCGAAGCTGCAACACCACTTGCACCTTTGCACAATCCTGCACATTTGATTGGGATTGAAGCAACCATGCGTTTGTTCCCTGAATTACCACAGGTTGCTGTATTTGACACTGCATTCCATCAAACCATGCCTGAACACGCGTATCGTTATGCTTTACCGCAAAATTTATATACTGAACACCATGTCCGTCGCTATGGTTTTCATGGAACAAGCCACGCTTATGTGACTGAACGTGCAAGTGAACTCGCGGGTGCAAAAAATCAAGGGGGCTGGCTCAGTGCTCACTTAGGCAATGGTAGTTCAACTTGTGCGGTTTGGAATGGTCAAAGTCTTGATACTTCTATGGGCATGACTCCATTAGAAGGTGTAGTGATGGGTACACGTAGTGGTGATGTTGACCCAAGCTTACATTTATTCCTTGCAAGTAATTTAGGCTGGAGTATCCAGAAAATTGACAGTATGTTGAATAAAGAAAGTGGATTGCTTGGCTTATCTGGTCTGTCAAACGACATGCGCACTTTAGTTGAAGCTTCGGGTAATGGTCATGAAGGAGCAACACTGGCGATTGAAGTATTCTGCTATCGTTTAGCAAAATCATTATCTGCTTTGAGCTGTGGTTTACCGCGTTTAGATGGTTTAGTTTTCACGGGTGGAATCGGTGAAAACTCAGCTTATGTTCGTGAAAAAACCTTGGCTTATCTACCACACTTTGGTTTGCAATTTAGTACAGAAAAAAATAATACCTTAGCACGCGGCACTGAAGGTCGAATCGATAATGGCACAGGTCCACAAATTTGGGTTGTACCTACAGACGAAGAAGGACGCATTGCGAAAGAAACGCGTCAAGTCATTGAACAGCTCGCTTAATTCACAAAATTTAGATAAATTTTAAGGTTCTTATGAATACGATTTTACTGATTCCAACAGGTGAAGGGGTTGGTCTTACATCTGCCTGTTTAGGAATGATCTACGCTTTAGACTGTAAAGGGATTAATGCTGGTTTTCTTAAACCATTTTCTCAATTAGCAGATTCAACCGTTGATCGTACTGCAACACTTTATCGTCATTTATTTCAACATCAATCTGTTGAACCGATTGCTTATGAAAAGCTCACCCAGCTTCTTGGTTTAGGCGAAACAGATGAGCTACTCGAAGAAGCTGTTGCACTGCATCGTAAAATCTCAGCCAATCACGATGTGATTATTGTCGAAGGTCTTGTACCCAATGGACAAGATCACTTTGCCAGTGAAATTAATGCCGCACTTGCACAAGCACTCGATGCCCAAGTCGTTTTGGTCAGCACAGCAGATTTAGCTGACCCACGTAAAACAGCTGAAAAAGTTGATGCACATTTGCGTCAATTCGGAGGTGCTGCATCACCGCGCACCACAGGCATTTTATTTATGCGAACCAAAGGTCTTCCTGAAAGTACAGCAGCAATTCCTGTCACACTTGATCCAAGTTTGCGTTTAGATAAGCAAATTGCTGAATTTTCAATACAATTACAACGTTACAATCGTTTTATTGGCACAAGTGAATTACCTATCATTGGTTTAGTGCCATTCAGTAATATTCTCAGCGTACCGCGTAGCTTAGATATTGCCACTGTTGTTAATGGTACTTGGTTAAATGAGGGTGAAGCAAAACAACGCCGTATTTTACATACCAGTTTAATCGCATCGGATATTGAAGCAGAATTACATAAATTTGTTGCTGGCGAACTCATCATTAGTGCATCTCAACGTACAGATGCCCTACTTGCAGCAAGTCTTGCAAGCAGTAATGGAATTCCTTTGGCGGGTTTAGTTTTAGCTGAACAAGCCGCTCCAGCCGCAAATATTTTAGAATTCTGCCAAGGTGCTATTAAACAAGGTCTACCAATTTTACACACTTCGCTAGACACATTAGAAACAGCACAACGCCTATATCATTTTGGCAATGAAATTCCCGTAGATGATATTGAGCGTGCTGAACAAGTGACGCGTTTTGTTTCAAGCCATCTTGATAATAGTTGGCTCGATCAACATACCCAGAACAACCTGAATCCACGATTATCTCCATCTGCATTCCGCTACGAGCTGGTACAAAAATCGATTGCTGCGAAAAAACGCATTGTACTACCTGAAGGTGATGAACCTCGTACTGTACAAGCCGCAGCGATTTGCCAATCACGTGGTATTGCTGAATGTATTTTATTAGCGAAACCTGAAGCTGTTGCTGAAGTTGCTAAAGCACGTGGTATTCAGCTTCCAGCTGATCTGCAAATTTTTGATCCCGATAGTATTCGTGACCAATATATTGAACCTATGGTTGAATTACGCAAAGGTAAGCTAGATGCATTACAAGCAAAAGCACAGCTCCAAGATACTGTAGTCCTTGGTACAATGATGTTAGCACTTGATCAAGTCGATGGCTTAGTATCTGGCGCAATTCATACCACTGCCAATACCGTTCGACCTGCATTTCAATTGATTAAAACAGCCCCGAACTACTCATTAGTTTCATCAATCTTCTTTATGTTGTTGCCTGATGAAGTTTATGTCTACGGCGATTGTGCAATTAATCCAGATCCAAATGCTGAACAGCTTGCTGAAATTGCGATTCAATCTGCAGACTCTGCTAAAGCCTTTGGTCTTGATCCGCGTATTGCCATGATTAGTTATTCAACAGGTACGTCAGGCGCAGGTGCCGATGTTGAAAAAGTGGCTGAAGCAACCAAGATCGCCCAACAACGTCGTCCTGATTTACTGATTGATGGGCCTCTACAATACGATGCGGCTTCAGTTGAAAGCGTTGGACGTCAAAAAGCACCTGAGTCTAAAGTTGCGGGTCGTGCCAATGTATTTATTTTCCCTGATCTCAATACTGGTAACACCACCTATAAAGCAGTACAACGTGCAGCGAATGTGGTCAGTGTCGGTCCAATGCTACAAGGCTTAAACAAGCCCGTAAATGATTTGTCTCGCGGTGCTTTGGTTGATGATATTGTGTTTACCATTGCCTTAACGGCGATTCAGGCAGCGCAACAGGATTAAATCACGATCCTGATATTATAAAAAACCATCTACCAGATAAAAAGTAGATGGTTTTTTATTAGACTTGTTTTTCCATGCGGCCAGCCACACATAAGGAAAACTAAAAATTTCAACACGTCTCCTGCCTATTTAGACCTTTAGCCAAATCTAAGCTAAAACTCCCACATTCATTGCTTTTTGTCATATAATTTAGCCCGCCAGCTAATCGCCCGCTCAAGAGAAATTTGATATGACAACGATCATCAAACAAGATGACTTGATTACATCAATCAAGGATGCCCTGCAGTTTATTTCTTACTATCACCCACAAGACTTCATCCAAGCGATGAGCCGTGCTTATGATCGTGAAGAAAACAAAGCTGCAAAAGATGCTATTGCCCAAATCCTGATCAACTCACGTATGTGTGCTGAAGGTCACCGACCAATCTGTCAGGATACAGGGATCGTTAACGTTTTCCTTGAAGTCGGCTTAGATGTTAAATTTGATTTAACCATGAGCTTGGATGATGCTGTAAACGAAGGTGTACGCCAAGGTTACTTAGAAAACTCAAACGTACTCCGTGCTTCTGTTTTAGCAGATCCAGCTTTTGGTCGTAAAAATACCAAAGACAACACCCCTGCCGTGATTCACTACAAACTCGTTCCGGGTAACAAAGTAGATATTACAGTTGCTGCCAAAGGTGGTGGTTCAGAAAACAAATCTAAATTGGCAATGTTGAACCCATCTGACTCAATTGTAGACTGGGTACTTAAAACTGTTCCAACGATGGGTGCAGGTTGGTGTCCACCGGGTATGCTCGGTATTGGTATCGGTGGTACTGCTGAAAAAGCCATGATGCTTGCCAAAGAAGCACTCATGGAAGAAATCAACATGGACGAATTACTTCGTCGTGGCCCACAAAGTAAGATGGAAGAACTCCGTATCGAGATCTTCGAAAAAGTAAATGCATTGGGTATTGGCGCACAAGGTCTGGGTGGTTTAACCACAGTTCTTGATATTAAAATCAAGGATTACCCATGTCACGCTGCGGGTAAACCTGTGGGTATGATTCCGAACTGTGCTGCCACACGCCACGCACACTTCCAGTTAGATGGTACTGGTGTAGCACACATCCAAGCACCTAAACTTGAAGACTACCCTGCTGTAACTTGGGATTCATCTCAATCAAAACGTGTGAATCTTGATACCATTACACAAGAAGAAATGAATTCTTGGAAGCCAGGCGATACATTACTTCTCAATGGTACAATTTATACAGGTCGTGATGCTGCACATAAGCGCATGGTTGACATGCTAAATAATGGCGAAGAACTTCCAGTCGATCTCAAAGGTAAATTCATTTACTACGTGGGTCCAGTCGATCCAGTTGGCGATGAAGTCGTTGGTCCTGCAGGCCCGACAACCGCAACCCGTATGGATAAGTTCACTCGTCAAGTGTTAGAAGCGACTGGTTTGTTCGGTATGATTGGTAAAGCGGATCGTGGTCCTGCTGCAATTGAAGCGATCAAAGACAATCAAGCAACTTACTTAATGGCCGTTGGTGGTGCAGCTTACCTCGTGTCTAAAGCAGTTCGTGAGGCTGAAGTGGTTGCTTTTGCAGACTTGGGTATGGAAGCCATCTACAAATTCGTGGTTGAAGATATGCCTGTTTCTGTTGCAGTTGATGTGAATGGTACTTCGATCCATGCGACTGCGCCAAAAATCTGGCAAGCAAAAATTGGGAAAATTCCAGTTGTGGATGCTGCCGCTCAATAATACTCATACAATAATCTTAGCCGAATCATCGTATTCGGCTATTTTTTTGCCTAGCGCTTCTGTTAGATTATAAAAACAACAATAAGGACAAAGACATGAATAGAAATATATCGAGGGTGATGGTCGGTTTATGCCTGATCAGTGCCATGCAAAGTGTCTTTGCCACACCAGCACGAACCCAGTCTGTAAAAGAGCTGATCAAACTGAGTGATTTAGAAAACCTTTTACATTCGTCTCTAGATGAGATGCAGCCTGCATTAGACTCTAAAGCCGAAAGTATGCTTTTAAAAATTTTGGGTAAAGAGAGACTGACAACCAATCAAGAACATCTAGCACTTGTAGAACTCAGTCAATTATTAAAAGACACAAGTTCAAAAATGTTTATGCGGCCTGAAACATTACAAACAATTGAGCAAATTTATACAGAAACACTGAGTGAAGAGGAAGTACAAGCTTATTTAAAATTTTTGCGAACGCCAGAAGGAAAATCAATCAACCAAAAAAATTTAACAATTAGTAGCAATGTTTTTCAATACATGAATAATTTAAATCAAAAGACCTTAAATGATCCTGAGCAAAATTTAAAACTCAAAGAGCAGCTTTTAAGCATCATCAAACCCTTAATTCAAGATGAATAAACACTGCTCAATATTGACTACCACGTCAATGGATTCCAAAGTTTAAATGGCTTAATTAATAAGACCTCAGATTTTTCATCATACTTAGCTGGCTTTAACTCTTGAGGCTTAGACCGAATTTTACCTGAGGCATCTTGTGCCACAAAGTTATAGCTTGATGATTTTAGGCGAGTAAAGGCAATTTCCTGATGTGCGACTTTATCGGGCATGATCATAAATGGTCCCGTATGTTCGCTGCGAGAAATCTTATTTTCTTCATCATATTTAATAAAATAAGTTTGTGATGCATCAACCGTGAAATCTAAATACTTTGGTTTTTGGAAATGCATACCAGCCAATGGGCGGCTCACACTCAAACGATAGGTACCTGCTGGTAGTTCCACCCAATAATAGTGATTATGCAATAGGCTTGGGATTCGATGCCCATTAATAAATAAGTTTGCTGCTGCAATTTCTTGACGATTCCAACGTGTATCTGGACGATACAAATAAACCACCGCGGCTTGTTCATGTTGTGGTTTGATCGGTGTGTAAAATTGACCTAATTTTTGATTGACCCATCCACCAACAGTAAAACCTCCCACATGATACTGATCAAGCAGACCTGGCTCTTTTGTTGTATCTACTGGAGGTAAAGTTGCTGTGAGTGTTGTTGTATTTTCTTCAACTGTCTTATGACTTTGACAACCAGCCAATACCCCTGCACAACATAATGACAATATTAAATAACGCATGATATCCCTCAAGGCGTTTTCTTGGATTTATTTTTAACAGCGCAAAACTATGCGAATTTTCCAATTTTTAAGATTAACACCTCATTAATTAATTGCAAATAAAAAAAGCATGAAAAGTCTAAGCTTTCATGCTTTTTAGATGAATGAGAATTAAGCAGATTTTGAATCAATAACTTTCAAATCTTTCTTTTCAACTAATTCAGGTGTTGTCACTTGTGGTAAACGTTCAGCTTTAAATGTTGGCTTAGCTGTACCATTAATTACAGCTTCATCCACAATAACCGTCCCCACATCACTACGACTTGGTAAGTCATACATGGTTTCTAGCAAAACGTTTTCTAAAATTGAACGTAAGCCACGCGCACCCGTATTTCGTTCAAGTGCTTTCTTCGCTACAGCACGCAATGCAGATTCATCAAAAACAAGATCAACATTTTCCATCGTGAAAAGATACTGATATTGGCGAGTTAATGCATTTTTAGGCTCTGTCAGAATTTGCATTAATGCTTCTTCATCCAGTTCTTCTAAAGTTGCAATCACAGGCAAACGACCAATAAACTCAGGAATCAAACCAAATTTGACTAAATCAGTTGCTTCGACTTGACGGAACAACTCAGAGACTTTTTTACTGTCGTCCTTATTCTTCACATCAGCCGTGAATCCAATACCGCCTTTCTCTTGACGTTGTTGTACAATTTTCTCTAAACCAGAGAATGCACCACCACAAATAAATAAAATATTTGAGGTATCAATTTGAATGAATTCTTGTTGCGGATGCTTACGACCACCTTGTGGCGGAATAGAAGCAACGGTGCCTTCAATCATTTTCAATAATGCTTGTTGTACACCTTCACCCGATACGTCACGAGTAATTGATGGATTCTCCGATTTACGGGTAATCTTATCAATCTCATCAATATAGATAATACCTTTCTGCGCTTTTTCTACATCGTAGTCCGCTTTCTGCAATAACTTTTGTACGATATTTTCAACATCTTCACCCACATAACCCGCCTCTGTGAGTGTCGTTGCATCTGCCATGGCAAAAGGAACATCCAATAAGCGTGCAAGTGTTTGCGCAAGCAAGGTCTTACCTGAACCTGTTGGTCCAATCAACAAGATATTACTTTTCGCAATCTCAATATCTTGATGTGGATGATGCGACTGACCAACTTTCAAACGCTTATAATGATTATAGACCGCAACAGATAGTGTTTTCTTTGCAACATCTTGTCCAATGACATATTGATCCAACGCAGCACGTATCTCATGTGGTTTAGGCAAAGCTTTAGTCGCCCAGTCACCTGCTTCAACTTGTTGACTGGTTTGCACTAAATCTAAGCAGACATCCACACACTCATTACAAATATATGCGTCCTCACCTGCAATCAATTTTCCAACTTCAGATTGTGTCTTACCACAAAATGAACAATGCTTTTGTCCTTGAGGATGTTCGGACATATTTACTCCACAACTTAAATCTTAAAAACTAGGGACGTTTGCTTAATACTTGGTCAACTAAACCATATTCTTTAGCTGCTTGTGCAGTCATAAAATTGTCACGATCTGTGTCACGTGCAATTCTTTCATAATCTTGACCACTATGCTCAGCCATCAGACGGTTTAGACGCTCTTTGATATAAAGAATTTCACGTGCATGAATTTCGATATCAGACGCTTGACCACGGAAACCACCGAGTGGTTGGTGAATCATCACGCGTGCATTTTCAAGACAGTAACGTTTTCCTTTAGCACCCGCATTCAATAAGAATGCACCCATTGAAGCCGCTTGTCCCATGCAATATGTAACAACATCTGGCTTAATAAACTGCATAGTGTCATAAATTGCCATACCAGCAGTTACTGAGCCTCCCGGTGAGTTGATATAAAGATGGATATCTTTCTCTGGATTCTCAGCTTCCAGAAACAACATCTGCGCAACGATAAGATTCGCCATGTTATCTTCCACTTCACCAGTCAAGAAGATCACACGCTCACGTAACAAACGTGAAAAAATATCAAATGAACGCTCACCACGTGATGACTGCTCAACGACTACAGGAACTAAAGCATTTTCAATTGTTGGAACATACATAGGTTTATTTATTCCTAAATTATTCTGACTCGATCTATGCCAACAATATGAGGGATAATCAATGAAATTGCAAAAGGTTCAACCTGAAATATTCGATTATTTATGGCAAAACCGAGTCATTTTTCGACAAATTAACACTTTCATAACATGCATAAAAAAAGGCGCATCAAGCGCCTTTCTTCTGAACTTTTAAAAGATTAGCCACGACGAGCTTGTTGTTCTTTTAATAAGTCTTCGTAGCTTACAGCCACATCATTTACTTTAGCAGCAGCCAAGATGTGATCAACAACTTGGTCTTCTAGCACAACTGCTTCGATTTGAGCACGTTGTTGTTTGTCATTTTTGAAGTATTCAACCACTTCTGTTGGATCTTCATAAGAAGAAGCCATGTCATCGATGTAAGCTTCAACACGTGCTTGATCAACTTCAAGTTTAGCATCAGCTAATACTTTGCTTACCAATACACCAAGCTTCACTGATTTTTCAGCCTGTTCCTTGAACAATTCATCTGGAAGCATGCTGCTATCAAATGCACCTGCACCTTGAGCACCAAACTGTTGAGTGAACTGTTGAATCATTTGTTGACGTTGACGGTCAATTTCTTGAGCAACCATAGAAGCTGGAACTTCAATTTCGTTTGCAGCGACAAGTGCATCAAATGCAGCTTGTTTAACTTGGTTACGAAGACCGTTGCGAACTTCACGTTCCATATTCTTACGAACGTCAGCTTTTAACTTCTCTACGCCTTCTTCTTCAGTTAAACCAAAGATTTTTAAGAATTCAGCATCAATTTCTGGAAGTTTTTGTTTTTCAACAAGTTTTACAGTGATTTTGAACTGAGCTGCTTTACCCGCCAAGTTTTCAGCTTGATAGTCTTCTGGGAAAGTCACATCAATCACTTTCTCTTCGCTTTTCTTCATGCCGATGATGCCGTCTTCAAAGCCAGGAATCATGCGACCTGAACCAAGAACCAGTTTAAAGTCTTCAGCCGCACCGCCCTCGAACTTCTCACCATCAATAGTGCCTTCGAAGTCGAAAGTCACTTGCATGTCTTTTTTCGCCATGCCCTTGGTTTCAACCCATGAAGCACGTTGTTTTTGCAAGTTTTCAATCATTACATCAACATCAGCATCGTTGATTTCTGATGATTTACGATCAATCTCTAAGTCAGCAAAAGCTTTCACTTCTACTTCTGGATACACTTCTACAGTCGCTTCATAAACTAAAGCGTCATCTTTGTTTTCAACTTTTTCAATGTTCGGCATGCCGACCGCATTGATTTTTTCTTGTTGAATGGCTTCGAATACTGTGTCACGAATGATGTCATTCACAACTTCTTGATAAATACCCGCACCATATTCACGGCGAACAACATTTAAAGGCACTTTACCTGGACGGAAGCCGTTGATCTTCACAGTTTTGGCAGTGCGTTTTAAGCGAGCTTCAAATTGCTCGTTAACACGGCTCGTCGGTACAGAAACATTTAAACGACGGGCAACGCCCGAAACCGCTTCAGTCGTTACTTGCATGGCTTCCTCGATATATAGTTAGTAGTAACATTTTTAAAAGTGCCACATTATATGACAACTTTGTAGATATACAAAATCAGATGATCAAAATTCCCTATTTTTCCTAATTTGCCAGAAAAACAATATTTAAATTCTCAACCTAAAAAATCAAACTAACAATTTTAAAATAATCATTTAAGTATAAAAAACATAGCATTAAACAAATCAATCGTTAATACTGATTCTCATTATCAAAAATAAGTATAATACCAATTATAAAATTAAATTATAAATATCATAATCTTAAGCCTATACTATTCATTATACAACCAAAATCACAATTGATAATAATAACAATTATCATTAGACTTCTCATAAAATGTTACATAGCTTAACAATCTACTCACTTTTACTACATTTTTGTGGAAGTTTAAAAAGATCAAAAGCTCTGTCATTCATCTGTTTAATTTCGGGGGTTCTCTCATGGCAAAAATCAAAAGCCGTAAACATATTGCTACAACACCGTTAGTTGCACTTGCAGCAAGTCTACCTTTAGCCAGTCATGCGGCAACTAAAGAAGAAAAACTGACTCAACTTCCAACCATTGAAGTGACAGCACAAGAGATCTATAAAGCCAATACCGTTAGTTCCCCAAAGTACACACAACCTTTAGTAGACACACCTCAAACGATTCAAGTAATTAAAAAAGAAATTTTACAAGAGCAAGGGGCTGCTTCTTTAGTGGAGGCATTGCGAAATACTCCTGGGATTACCCTACAAATGGGTGAAAATGGAAATACCAGTGCAGGCGATACTTTCCAAATGCGTGGTTTTTCGACTCAAACTTCGACTTATGTAGATGGAATTCGTGATCTTGGTGCTGTAAGTCGGGATGTATTTAACTTAGAGCAAATTGAAGTTGTCAAAGGTCCTTCAGGTGCTGAAGCTGGTCGTGGCTCTGCTTCTGGTTATATCAATTTAGTCACTAAATTACCTAAAGCTGAAAATAGCCGTGAAGTCTCTGCCCGTTATAACACAGCAGAAAATGCGCGTTTAACGGCTGATATTAATCAGGCAATTAGCGAAAGTACCGCAATCCGCTTAAACGTAATGGGACAAGATGGTGGTGTCGAAGGTCGAGATGTTATAGAAAATAACGGTTGGGCAATTGCGCCATCAATTGCATTCGGATTAGACAGCGATACTCGTCTGTATTTGTATTCTCAACATATTCGTCAGAATAATATTCCTGATGGTGGTATTCCAACTATAGGTATGAAAG
The DNA here is from genome assembly GCF_002165385.1 of Acinetobacter sp. WCHA39. NCBI lineage: Bacteria > Pseudomonadati > Pseudomonadota > Gammaproteobacteria > Moraxellales > Moraxellaceae > Acinetobacter > Acinetobacter sp. WCHA39. The sequence continues at coordinate 9,436 of NZ_NHRP01000027.1, read as the reverse complement.
GCTTTTATGGATACACCTCTAGCTACGCAAACGATAAAAATCTTGCGTTAAGAGATCAAATCCGTGAAGCTATTAATAAATCTGCTGATATGCAGAAAGTGAATAAAGCTTTACAAAATGCGCCTGAAGTTGATCGTAGTAACTTTTATGGAAGCGTAAATGACTATGAAGATATTAGCTCGGATATGATTTCGGCTAAAATCGAAAGTGACTTTAGTGGAAATATCAAATTTACCAATATCTCTAGATTAGGTAAAACCAGCATGAAAAGAGCATTAACTGGAATTAATGCAATTAATGCTCCATCAGCTACAGTTACCGTTAATCCAGATAATAGCTATAGTTACAAATTTAACTATGGGTCATTTGACCCTAATAATAGAGATACATGGGCAATTTCTCGTTCCCATCAAGGCGTAGATCAAGAAAATAAAATCCTTGCGAATACATCAAATTTGAATATTAATTTTAAAACGGGTGCTGTTGAACATGACTTAGTTGCTGGCTTAGAATTTTTGCGGGAACAACAAATCTCTCGTACCTTATCTACCCAAAAACCAGGAACAAAAGCTCCTACAACGCCTGCTGCGAATCTCTATAATCCTAACCATGATGATGTAATGCCTGAATTGGTTTATACAGGTGCATATAGTGATGGTGAAACCAAAACAGCCGCAGCCTATTTATTTGATACGGTAAAACTATTAGATAATCGTTTACAGTTTAATGGTGGTGTACGTCTTGATTACTATCATACCGATTATGAGGCTTTAGCTGTTGCAACGAATGCAACCACCCTTGCGATTACTAAAACTCCCACTCATCTCAAAGCACACGATACTTTGGTGAGCTGGAAATTAGGTAGTTTATTCAAACCAACCAAAAATAGCAGCCTTTATGTGTCTTACGCTAAATCATTGACTCCGCCCGGAAGTGCAAACTTTAGCTTATCGGACACAGGAGCTAATAGTTCAGCAGCTAAACCACAAAAAACTAATCACTATGAAATGGGTGGAAAATGGGATGTATTAAAGAATAAATTAGCATTAACTAGTGCGATTTATCATACTGAGAATGAAAACCAGTTTACCCAAGATCCAATTACGAAAGAGTCTATTCAAGAAGGCAAAACACGTGTTCAAGGCGTAGAACTTGGAGTTGTTGGTCAAATTACAGATGCTTGGAATATTTCTGCGGGCGTTGCTCATATGAAAACTAAGCAAAAAAATCAACAAAGTTTCAATACTACGACAGGTGAAAAAACTGTCACTGATTCGGTACGTTGGTCTCCAGATTGGACTGCTTCATTATGGACAACCTATGATATTGCAGGTTTTAAGTTAGGCCTAGGCGCACGTTATGTTGATGAACAAAAACGTGTGATCACAGATAGTACAGCGCCAGCAAATATGCCTAAAGTTCCATCTTATGTTGTCTTTGATGCAATGGCGGGGTATAGCTTGAACAAGAATGCTTCTGTGAATCTAAATGTCTATAACTTAGCTGATAAAGACTACATTAGTGCTTTAAATAATGGCGGTAGTCGTTTCGTACTTGGTCAGCCACGTTCTGCTGCCTTAACTTTTAACTACAAATTCTAAGTCATTTTATTTAATTCATCATGATTGAATAAATAAACACAGCCTGTCAAAAAAGCTATAATTTTTGATAGGTTGTATTTTTTGGAAGATTCAAAATATGATGTTGCATATCCCCCAAGTACTCAATAAGCATCAAGTTGCTGAGCTACGCGAACAAATACAACAACAATCAGTTTGGATTGACGGTACACATAGTGCAGGTCCACAAGCACAAAAAATTAAAAATAATTTACAAGTCGATATACAGAGTAATGTATATGAATCTGTTAGCCATTCTGTTTTGAATGCATTACAACAAAATCTGCTTTTGCGTTCAGCTGCCCTTCCTAAACATACGTTATTGCCAATGTTCAACTGCTATCAAAATCAAGGCAATTATGGCAACCATGTTGATAATTCGATTCAATATTCTGCAAAAACAGGGCAAATGATTCGTACTGATGTGTCTATCACCGTCTTTTTATCTGAACCTGATGAATATAAAGGTGGGGAACTGATTATCGAAGATACTTATGGCAGCCATGAAGTCAAACTCGATGCAGGAGATGCAATTGTTTACCCAGCAACAAGTTTGCATCGTGTTGAACCTGTGACTCAAGGACGTAGAATCGCAGCATTCACATGGATTCAAAGCATGGTTAAAGATGACTGGCAGCGAACGATGCTATTCAATTTAGACATGACTATTATCAAACTCAGACAACAATTAGGCGATACAGAAGAAGTTGTTAGTTTAACCAGCCATTATCATAATTTATTAAGACAATGGGGGGATTTATAATGCATGACCAGATCCCTACACCCGCTTTGAATACTATTCCTTCGTATATTCAAACCATTCACGACTATCAACAACAAGCTCAGCGACACGTTTCTGAAGATGTTTGGGGATACTTAAATGGTGGAGCGATGCATGAAATTAGCGTGCAAAATAATTGCCAACAATTTCAAAATATTCAATTGATTCCTAGACATCTAAACGACTTAACACAAGGTAATACTCGTTTTCATTTATTTGGGATGGAATATCCGCATCCTATTTTTCTTGCACCGATTGGCCACCAAGCACTTTTTCATCCTCAAGCAGAAGCTGCATCTGCTCTCGCAGCTGAACTTATGCAAAGTAACTTGGTATTAAGTACATTCACAAATACTCATATGGCACAGTTGAAACCAGAAAACCCGTATAAATGGTTTCAATTGTATTGGCAAGGATGCAGAGAAAAATCATTAACCTTGATCAAACAAGCTGAACAATCAGGTTATCGTGGAATTGTGATTACGGTCGATGCTCCCCATGTGGGTATCCGAGATCGGGAACGTAAGTTATTCTTTCAGTTACCAGAAGAAATGCAACATCCACACACCCCTACCCATTTAAGTTTTCCTGATGTATCGCCATCCGAAAGCCAACTATTTCAAGGCTTAATGCAAATTGCACCTAAGTGGGCGGATATTGCTTGGGTGATTGCAAATACACATTTACCTGTAATCTTAAAAGGAATATTACATCCTGCCGATGCTCAAAAAGCCCTCGATCATGGTGTATCTGGGATTATTGTTTCTAATCATGGTGGGCGCATTGTAGATACGACTATTCCACCCTTAATTGCATTACAAAAAATTCGCGCAATTGTTCCTCCTGATTACCCTGTATTATTAGATGGTGGAATTCGACGTGGTACAGATGTCTTTAAAGCAATTGCATTAGGTGCAAACGCCGTATTGATTGGACGTCCTTATATTTATGGTTTAGCAACAGCAGGCGCTTTAGGTGTTGCTCATGTCATCCGCATGTTAAAGGAAGAATTTGAAATTACGATGGCACTCATGGGAACCGCTACCATAAAGGACATTAATCAAGACTATATTTATCAGCCTTAAGCATATTAATGGGAAATATTTTCTTTAAATTTTATTTTTATGCAAAAAATAGGAAAATATTTCCCATCCATTCAAATTAAAATAAATTATAGACCACTGCAGTCGCTTGTATTTTCACCTAGACTGATTCAAATTAGGTGATTAAGATAACTGCAAAACCCAATACTTTTGCTTTGAACGGTAGATGATGAAAACGAGTGATGATTTTAGCCATCCGTCTGATATAAAAAACCTCACTGCTCTCCTGATGCTGCGCCTCGCGCGCATATAAATTTTTACCTAGATTTTAGGTACTCAATACATATTCTCTTTAAATTGATTCTTATAGACACCATATATATTCGTAGCACGTTGCATTTATTTTGAAGCAGCAACCATGCTACAACAAGGAGTTATCTCATGATGTTGGCTGACCCAAGCAAAAAATACCGCCGTATGTATCAACGAGTGGATTTACCAGATCGTCAATGGCCAAATAACGAAATTAACCAAGCACCGATTTGGATGAGCACAGATCTTCGTGATGGTAACCAAGCGATTTTTGAACCAATGAACATGGAGCAAAAATTAAAAATGTTCCACATGTTGGTTAAAATCGGCTTCAAGCATATTGAAATTGGTTTCCCTTCAGCATCTCAAATTGACTTTGACTTTACTCGCAAGTTAATTGAAGAAGATTTGATTCCAGAAGATGTGTATATCGAAGTTTTGGTTCAAGCTCGAGATCATTTAATTGCGCGTACCTTTGAGTCTTTGGTTGGTGCAAAACGTGCGATTGTGCATATCTATAATTCAAACTCACCAACATTCCGTCAAAAAGTGTTGAATGTAGATGCAAACGGCGCAAAGCAACTTGCCATTAATGCAGCAAATAAAGTCAAAGAATACGCAGCGCAATATCCTGAAACAGAATGGATTTTCCAATATAGCCCAGAGTGTTTTTCTGCAACAGAATTGGAAGTTGCCAAAGATGTGTGTGATGCGGTCACGGAAATTTGGGAAGCGTCTCCAACCAATAAAGTGATCTTAAACTTGCCTGCAACGGTTGAAGTTTCAACACCCAATGTCTATGCCGATCAAATCGAATGGATGCACCGTAACTTGGCGCGTCGTGATGGCGTGATTATCTCAGTTCACTGTCACAATGACCGTGGTTGTGGTATCGCTGCTTCTGAATTGGCGATCATGGCGGGTGCTGATCGTGTTGAAGGTTGCGTGTTTGGTAATGGTGAACGTACAGGTAACGTCGATGTTGCTGCGATTGCCTTGAACATGTATACCCAAGGTGTTGCACCAAACTTAGACTTCTCTAATATCAATGAAATTATTGCAACTGTTGAAGAATGTACAGGTTTACCTGTGCACCCACGTCATCCATATGCAGGTGATTTAGTCTTTACCGCATTCTCTGGTTCACACCAAGATGCGATTAAAAAAGGCTTCGAATTCCAGAAAAACGAAGAGATCTGGGATATGCCGTACTTACCAATCGACCCTAAAGATTTAGGTCGTGATTATGATGCGGTGATTCGTGTCAACAGCCAATCTGGTAAAGGTGGTATTGCATACTTATTAGAATCGAACTACAACGTGGCTTTACCACGCCGAGTACAAATCGAGTTCAGCCAAATCGTACAGCAACATACTGATGAAAACGGTACAGAAATCAGTGCACACGAAATCTGGACCTTATTCCAAAATACCTATGTTGATGTGAAAAATAGCCATTACCAAACCAAACATTATCAGTTGTCCGATATCAATGGCACACAAATCATTGAATTAGATATTGAAATTGACGGTGAAGTACAACGTTTACGCGGTGAAGGTAACGGTCCAATTTCGGCGATGCTCGATGCGTTACAATTGCCAATTGATGTTGTAAATTATGAAGAACGTAGTATCAGTTCTGGTGCAAATGCTAAAGCACTTGCCTTGATTGAACTTCAAGTCAAAGGCACAGGTAAAAATGCTTTTGGTGCAGGGATTCATGACAACATTGTCACCTCATCGATTGAAGCGATTATTGCATGTACCAATCGTTTAATTGAACAAGGTGTACTTACAACTGAGCAAGTTGCTGCTGCGGCAGTTTAAGCAAAGCTGAGTTGTAATATCAGAAAAAATGACTTTTGAAAGGATACCTGAATTGGTATCCTTTTATTATTGATCAAAGATTTATACAAGGCGAATCATTCCAGTGTCTTTTCCATCGGATTCAGTGGGTTTAGTCACACCACAAAAATTTCAATTTGAGCAACCATTAGAGCTTGAATGTGGGCGTATCCTGCCACGTTTTGATTTGATGGTTGAAACCTATGGAACACTTAATGCAGATAAATCCAATGCAATCTTAATTTGCCATGCATTATCTGGGCATCATCATGCTGCGGGTTATCATCATGCAGATGATAAAAAAGCAGGTTGGTGGGATAGCTGTATTGGTCCCGGCAAAGCGATTGATACCAATCATTTTTTTATTGTTTCTTTAAATAATATTGGTGGTTGTAATGGTTCAACAGGTCCAACATCGCCAAACCCTGAAAATGAAAATCGTCCTTATGGTCCAGATTTTCCATTAGTCACTGTTCGTGACTGGGTGAAGACCCAAGCCATGTTGTCTGATCGCCTCGGAATTGATGTTTGGTTTGCCGTGATTGGTGGTTCTTTAGGTGGCATGCAAGCACTACAATGGTCATTGGACTATGCTGATCGTTTAAAAAAATGTGTCATTATCGCCAGTGCACCAAAATTATCAGCTCAAAATATTGCCTTTAATGAAGTTGCTCGCCAATCGATTCTCTCTGATCCCGATTTCCATAATGGACGTTATCTGGAAAATGACAGCTATCCAAAACGTGGGTTAATTTTGGCACGTATGGTCGGTCATATTACGTATTTATCTGAAGAAGCCATGAAACAGAAATTTGGTCGTGATTTAAAATCTGGCAAATTTATGTATGGTTTTGATGTCGAATTCCAAGTGGAAAGCTATTTGCGTTACCAAGGCGAACAATTTAGCCGTAATTTCGATGCAAATACTTACTTGATTATGACCAAGGCCTTGGATTACTTTGATCCCTCTCGTGAATATGAACATTCTCTGACGAAGGCAATGAGTCAACCAAAGTGCCAATTCTTGGTGGTTTCATTTACGACTGACTGGCGTTTTAGCCCAAGTCGTTCACAAGAATTAGTTGATGCTTTAATTGATAATCATAAGCCCGTCAGTTACTTAGATATTGATGCGGAACAAGGTCATGATTCGTTCTTGTTCCCTATTCCACTCTATGTGAAAACATTAAGAGCATTTTTAGGTGGAGAACAACAGTTGCAAGCTACACCGCAGGAGCAGCACTAATGCGAATAGATCAACGACTCGCTGAAAAATGGATCAGTCCGAACTCTAGCGTATTAGACTTAGGCTGTGGTGATGGTGAATTATTGGCTCATATGAGCAAACAGCACAATATTCGTGCTTATGGCTTAGAAATCGATCAAGAAAAGATTGCAATTGCCATCAGTCGAGGGTTAAATATTATCCAGCAGGATTTAAACTTGGGTTTAAGCCGTTTTGCCGACCAGTCGTTTGACTCTGTGGTTATGGCACAAGCTTTGCAAGCTGTAGATGCGCCCGATGTATTACTTCGTGATATGGTGCGTGTCGGAAAACAGGCAATTATTACTTTTCCAAACTTTGCGTATTGGAAGACTCGTTCTTTTCTTGCATTAAAAGGTAAAATGCCTGTTTCGGAAGCTTTACCCTATATGTGGTATAACACCCCGAATATTCATTTATGTACTTTCCGTGACTTTGAAGCCTTATGTGCTGAGAATCGGATTAAAATTATTAATCGACTTGCCGTTAATGGTGACCAACAAGGTAGTATGCTCAGTAAGCATATGCCGAACCTATTTGGTGAAGTCGCAATTTATCGAGTGAGCGCTCTATGAAAAAGACATTTATCAGCACATTTTTATTTGGTCTGATCAGTATACAAGCGCATGCTGACTATGTTGCTCAACCCCAATCGGTTGCAACACAGGCAGCACGATATTCAGTGATGAGTATCAGTGAATTACAAAGCGCAGCAAAATCTGGTCAAGCTGGGGCACAATTTTATCTAGCAACACGTTATCAGTACGGTAAAGACGTTGCTAAAGATGAGAAACAAGCTTTTTCTTTATTTAAAGCGGCAGCAGATCAAGGTTTATCTGCTGCACAGTTAAATGTAGGTCGTATGTATGCAGATGGCATCGGTACGAAGAAAGATGAAGCTTTAGCGCGTAAATATTTCGAAAAAGCGGCGAGTAATGGCGATAACCGTGCCAGCTTTAATCTGGCGATGATGGAAGAGCAAAAGAAAAACTATGTTGGTGCTTACCAATGGTATGAGCTTTCAACACGTGACGGTATGCTGGATACTAAAGTCATCAGTCTTTCTGAGGGTAAGAAAACAGCGTTAGCTGCAAACTTAACCCAAGATCAAATTCGTGCTGCACGTGATCGTGCTGATAAATGGATTCAAGCACAATAGTCTTGCTTAGATCTATTGAGTGATTTAAAAACCGACTTGTGTGAGTCGGTTTTTTATTATACTGATAACATTCATATTTAATTAAGTTTATTAAATGAGCGATATAGAAAAGGCGATATTCAAAGTAAAACTAGAATTGGAAACAATAACACCAGAAGAAATCCAAAGGTGGGCAATTGAGACATTAGAAAAAAATTCATCAAATGATTTAGCTTTAGATATCTGTTTCTTATCAACCTCAGACCAAGTTACAACCTATTTTAATCAATTATCCCGAAGTCTATTTAATACAGATTTAACAAAGGAATCAGTCAATCACCTCTTAAAAGATTATATTGAAAAACATCTAGAGTTAGTAAAAAGCCAAGAGCTTCTATTTCCTTTTCTTCAGAAGCTCTTGGCTTTATCTAAGGCTATAGAGAATGAAGATTTATATGAATTATTAAACTATTATGATGATGAATTTTACTTCAGCTTTGAAGGATATTCACTTTCGGAACCAGATGAAGTTTTTAAAAGTTTCATCGAAGATTTAAAAAAATTGTATCAAAATTAGATAAAATAAAAGGAAGCGACTTTTTTAGATTTTAGAATGCAACCATTAGTTCTACACTATTCTATAGAAACACCCTAAAATCCTATTCAATCTAAGCTAGTCTAAAATGAATATGTCTACTCCACTCTGGCTCAACCAAGGCAGCCTTGTCCTCGCAAGCAATAACAAAGGTAAAGTTGTCGAATTTGAACATCTTTTTCAGCAACTCAATCTGCCTGTTGAAATCATTCCTCAAGGCAAACTAGATATTGAAGATGCCATCGAAGACGGTCTCAGCTTTGTTGAAAATGCCATTATCAAAGCACGTCATGCGTCTAAGCTTTCAGGTAAACCTGCGCTTGCAGATGACTCTGGACTGTGTGTCCCGATCTTAGGTGGTGCACCAGGAATTTATTCAGCGCGCTATGCAGGCGAGCATGGTAATGACGCGGCTAATAACCAAAAATTATTGGCTGATCTCGCACCTTTCCGTAAAGACGGCGAAGCAATTGAAGGTATGTTCGTGTGTGTATTGGCTTTAGTTACGCATGCAGAAGATCCGCTGCCACAGATTTTCCAAGGCATTTGGAAAGGTGAGATTTTAGAAGCAGCGCGCGGTGAGAATGGGTTTGGCTATGATCCATTGTTCTGGCTACCAGAACTCAATCTTTCAAGTGCTGAACTGAGCAAAGCTGACAAAAATAAAATCAGTCATCGTGGTCAAGCAATGCAGCTGTTTAAAGCAAGTTTGATTTAAAGATCATTTGCCCTAGCTAAACCCTAGGGCAAATTATTTAAATTTAGGGTCTGTTGAGAATTACCGAGAGTTAATTAAACTCGCGCACAATTGAATCATGGCTTCAAAACTCGTATCTGTT
>NZ_NHRP01000026.1:0-42347 GCF_002165385.1 Acinetobacter sp. WCHA39 | reverse complement strand
CAGTAAGTTTATTTCGCTACGGTTTGGACTATGTTCAAATGGCTATTCTACGTTTGATTGGTTTTGGAAAAAAAGAAGAATTTAAGAAAGTGCTCGCAATTTTAAGGAAGAAAAAGCCTGATAGGACAAGGGCCCTATGAAATTTGTCGTGTACAAAGATTTTTTAGTCAAAAAATCAGGTGTTAAAAATTGGCAGTATCGTTACAAGAATTCTGAAGGTAAATGGGCTTGGATGGGTCTTGGTTCTTACCCTCAAGTGAGTGCTCAACTTGCTCGTCAAAAAGCACGAGAATTTACTTCAGCTCTTTCTAAAGGTGAAAGCCTGAAGTCGAAGAAAGTACTGCTCGAGGAACGAAAAGAGCTTGAAAGCTTTAACTTTGAAAACCTAATGAGAGAGTGGTTGGACACTAAATCAAATAAGTGGGGTGAGGCAACATACACGAAAGCTCAAAAATCTATTGAGAAGCACATTATTCCAGTATTTGGTCAAGGTAATTACAAAGAGATTACGCCAAAAGAGTGGTTTGATTTTTTCCAAGGACTACAACGTACTTTAGGCATTCATACTCAGATTGAGAAATTGGTTTCATACGTACGTGGTTGCTATGACTGGGCAAAGTTTAAAGGCAAGATAAATTCAAATCCAATAGAAGGCATGAGCAAACATCTAGATGCCTACGAGTCAGGGAACATGGATTTCGTGACTGTTGATGAATTACCAGCTTTACTTAAGAAAATTCGTAATAATAAAAAGCGCGCCATCGGCATTGGTCTTGAGCTGCTTATGATGCTATTCCCACGTCCAGGTGAGTTAAGGATAGCAAAGTGGGAGCAATTCGATTTTAAAAAAGCCTTATGGACCAAACCTGCAGAAATGACCAAAACACGTCAGGAACATCAAGTCCCACTATCTAAGCAAGTCATTACATTACTCACAGAGTTAAGATCCATTCAGCCAGAGTCTGAGTTCTTGTTTCCGAGCCGTCTTTCTGTCAATAAAACGATTAGTGATATGACATTCAATCTAGCTCTGAATCGCTTGGGGTATAAAGGAAAACAGAATCCTCACGGTTTTAGACATCTTGCAAGTACCATTTTGAATGACGCATTCAGTAATCAAGAACAAGTGATAGAAGTATGTTTGGCGCATAAGAAAAAAGGTGTCAAGGGTGTTTATGATAAATCACAGCATTTAGATGAACGCCGTGTGTTGATGCAGTGGTGGGCTGATTATTTAGATGAATTGGTCAATTAAAAAGTAAACCTTTTTCTTGAACTTAGAATAAAAAATCTCTGGAGATTTTAAGAGCTGTGATCAACTGCTATTAACGTAATTTTTCAGACATAGTAATGAGACGTACCGAGTTAAAGAAAAAAGGTTATTTGGCAGATACAGTTCTTACTGCATTAGAAGTGGAAATGCAAGACTATCGATTATGGGACAGTCCAAATTTATATTTTTTTGTAAAAGCAAATGGCAGCAAAAGTTGGCAGTTTAGGTATAAAAAAAGAAATGGAAAATGGGGGTGGAAAGGGGTAGGAGCTTACCCGACTATTAAAGCTAAAGAGGCAAGGGTAATTGCGAGCGGCTATCTGAAAGAAATAGAAGCAGGTACATTTTTAGAAGTTGATAAGTACAAGTTATCTTCACTTATAGAAAGCTTACTTGATAAAAAACAAAAAAAATGGAGTCCTAAATATTTTTCTAAGATGCAATTATCGATTAAAAAACATATTTATCCTGAATTTGGAAATCGTGATTTAAGAACGATTAAAACCATGGAATGGTACGAATTTTTTGCGAGATTAGAATATGATTTAAAAATCCCAGCACAAATGCGCAAACTACTTAGCTTTGCAAGAGAGGCGTACGATTGGGCTTGTATATATTGTGAATATAAAGAAAATCCTGTGCGAGAGGTACAGGGATTTTTTGAACGTCATAAAAGTGGAAATTTCAAATTTGTCGATTTAATTGAATTGCCAGACCTTTTGTCTGCAATTCGTTCATATTCTAGTCGTAGTACAGCAATAGGTTTAGAATTATTGCTTTTACTCTTCCCACGCCCTGGTGAGTTACAACAGGCGAAGTGGGAACAATTCGACTTTCATCGGAAGATTTGGATTAAACCTGCAGAGATGATGAAAAATAAAAAAGAACATCGTGTGCCTTTGCCAGACCAAGCAATTATATTGTTAAAAAGATTAAAAGAGATACAGACACCATCCCCATATTTATTTCCCTTACGAAATGACCCAATGATGGCAATGAGTGTGGATACCTTCAATGAAGCGTTAATATCTTTAGGCTATGAGAATAAACAGCATCCACATGGTTTTAGGCATTTAGCATCAACAACGCTTAATAATAAATTTAGTGAAAAATATCAAATTATTGAATCTGCACTATCTCACGTTAAACAGGGTACAAAAGGTATATACGACAAAGCAGAGCATTTCCAAGAACGAGTTGATCTAATGCAGTGGTGGGCAGACTATGTCTATTCACTGAGTTAATCAATCCCTGAGAAAATTTAAGAGTCACCCCATGGGGTGACTTTTTTTTCCAGTTTTATATCAAAATAATTTTAAAATTTTGGTCTCTGATACGCTCTATTTAATATCTTTATTTGAGATTAGAAATGGATTGTGTGATTGATAGAAACGAATCAAATTTAATTGAGAACACTGAACAGACTGAAGTATTAAACATTGTTCAGATAAAGCCTTTCTTATTGAGTTACAACACGGTATGTAAGCTTCTAGGTATAGAAAGAAACGCATTGCGAAGATTAATGAAGAAAGATGATCGCTTTCCGAAACCATTAAAAATGGGATTATCACGTCAAGCAGCTGTCTATTTTGATCGGGAAGAAATTGAAGCCTGGTATCAAGGGTTTAAAGAAAGATGCCGAGGTCAAAATGAGAAAATTTAAAAAACTAAAAAGGATTTTAAACATGGCACAAAAATCTGGAAAAGGTTTCATTAATAAGAAATATGCATTAGTAACCAAGCTATATCAGCCGTATATCAATATGGAAGTAAACCAAGTCGATATAGAAGATATTATTTTCAATATTGATAAGAAAGCATTGATATTGGGGGATGGTTTTTGGCTGAAAGTAGAGAGAAAGACTTATATCTTTATTGGTAATACGGCGCTTTGCGTGTACGTGCATCTCAAATACGTCGGAATGGATGAGATACTTCAGCAACTCTATGGAAAACGAGAGTTAACTGAAGAAGAGAAAGAAGAGTTACTCAAAATAAGGTATTCTTGAGTTGGGAATGACTAAGGCATAGGAATTCTATGCCTTTTGACTAACTTCTGCAAAGTTCCTAATATGGAACTTAAAGCTTAAAAATAAATTATTAAGTACCTTTTTAGGGACTTAGGAAGGGTGCATGTTAAGTAAGTCAGATTCTCCTAAGTATATTGCAGAAGAGTTTGGAAGAAGACTCAAAAGATTAAGATTGAATAAAAATTTGCGTCAAATTGATGTGGCTGAACATTCAGGTTTGTCCCGTAAAATAATTATAAATGCGGAATCCGGTAATGTGACGCTCGAAAACTTAATCCAAATTCTTTATTCACTTAATGCATTAGACCATTTAAATAGTTTTTTGCCAGAGCCACCTTTATCACCTATACAGCTTTTAAAACTAAAAGGAAAGGTGAGGCAGAAAGCTTCAAATACCACAGCGATGAAAAAATTAGAAGAAAATGATTTGGGTTGGTAGGAGATATTAAATATATTAATTTAACCTGAATCCTTCTTAATCCAATCATGTAGAAGAAATGTGTAAAATCGAATCTGGTCGTTGAAGAGATAGGTTGTGCGGTAATTCCCTTATGGTTTCAACCACCTTTTATAATCTGTTTGGGGCTTAAGCTATGTTTAGTATTGCAAAAGCGGTTCAAGAGCGAGTGAAAGGATTTCACCTTGGACATGTCTTTTCTGTGGACGAATTTACACAGTTTGGTAAGACTGAGGTAGTTTATCAGGAGCTCCATCGTTTAACTAATCAAGGCGTGATTAATCGCATTCAGCACGGTGTTTATTATAGACCTAAACCAAACAGTATGTTGAAGGGGCGATACTTGAGTCCTGATGTTTATGAAGTGGTCAAAGTAATTGCTGAAAAAAATGGTGAACTCATCCAAGTTCATGGGGGTATGGCCGCAAATCGTCTTGAATTAAGCACTCAGGTTCCAGTGATGGATGTGTTTTATACCTCAGGTAATTCTCGTGAATTTAAGATTGGCGGCACTCAGGTAAGATTGCTGCATACTAAAAACAGCAAATTTTTCCAACATCCATTTGACAGCCGTGTAGGAGTGGCTATATCAGCATTACTCTTTTTGGGAAAAGAGATTGTTGATTTGAATATGGTTAAAAAGCTTGAGAAGATGCTTACATCTGAAGAGCGGATATTGCTTTATCAGTCCTCTTTGCCGATGTGGTTGCATGAGTTACTGCATGAGCAAAAGACAAAGTTCTACTTTTAAGCCAATCAATTTAAATTAAAGCCCTTAGCCTGTTAAGGCTAAGGCCAGTTTTGTCACTCAGGATACTTAGACCATGTTAATTCAAAATATGGTCCATCTTTAAACTTATTCTAATCTCCATCCAAATCAATTGAGACACTAAGTCCTGAAACTGCTTTTTCATAGCATCTGCAATCTGATGAGAGTATTTCCAATCTTAGTAAACCGTATCTGCAACTCAGGTTGCAAGATCAAATGCATGAGCTGCAGAATGTCACATCCTAGTAATGACTCATAGGCTTAACCATGATTCAGGTTAATTTATATAATATGAAATTTAAAGAGCATTCTTATTAGTGAAAGGAATTAAGGATGCTCTCTATTCTAAAAACTATGATTTATTCAGACTGTATAACCATATAAAAAATTGATAATAACTCATTAGAGAGTTCTTGGTAATTGATAATCCCTTGCTTGTTAAAGCCATATTTTTCAAAGTACTGGTTGTCTGTAAAGTAAGCAACTGCTTCAAAAGTATTGAGGTGTTGTGCTACATCTAACTTGTTGCAAAATATCGGATTGAACTGAAGTTGTAGCGCCGTAGCTTCAATGATTTTTGTCGCAATAATTTTAGAAATTTGACGGACATTTAAATTTCGAATTACTGGATGGATCGAAAAAGGGATATGACTCGGTGAACTGCTCATAATAGATTCCACGATAATTTTACTTAAATGGTCTGTTATGAAAGAATGCAAAGGTAAAACGTCGAAATTTTACATCTTTCATTTCAGTGATTTGAGATGAAAAGCATGAGTGCTTTATTGTCGAGATAAGGCACTCATGCACATACACTATTCTTCATATTAAATTTCCTCTTTTAATTTCTTTTGATGATGTCTTTTTGTCGAAATAGACAATAAAATACTGACAATATATATATTGAAAATTGTCGATATAGTCAAGTTTTATTGTCGATTTATGGTGTTTTATGCTGGCTGAAATGGATTCTGAGTTGTTTTGTGCTCGGCTCAAAGAAATAAGAAAACAAAGAAAATTGACTCAGCAAGAACTTGCTGAAAAGTCTGGTATTCCATCTACGTCGATTTCACATATTGAAGCTGGCTCTCGTAAGCCCTCTTTAGAAAATTTTTATAAGCTTGTGGTTGTCTTAAATGTGTCTGCTGACTATCTACTAGGGCGTACAGCACGTAGTTCAGATGTAGGTAACGATCCAATTGCTAAATCAATTCAAGAGTTACCTGAGTTGGAGAGAGAGATGATTGAGAAATTCATATTGTCTTTGCAAAAATAATTGATCCGTATTTGTAATAAAACAAATGTTAAATCCATGACCTTTTGATGGTAGGAAAACTCAGTTAAATAGTTCAAGTGAGGTTGAAAAATACTCAATCATTGCGTCGAAGAAGTTTGATTTAAGAGAGGATAAAGAGCTTTTTGATAAGACATATGGGTAAATCAAGTTACTTTATTAATCAGGTAGATAAAAATAGTACGTTGTAAAAAGAGGGCAAGAGTGAACACAACTTTAATGATAGAACCAATGAATATCCAACAATTATTGGATAAGAACTTTTTTATTCCGGCCTATCAACGAGGATATAGATGGACTCCTCAACAAATTAAAGATTTTTTAAATGATATCAATCAATTTGAACCTAAAATAAATGATAAAGGTGAGAAATCTTGGTACTGTTTACAGCCTTTGGTACTTAAGCCTATGGATCGGGATTCTATAAGTATAAATGGGCTGGATATTGAAAAAACATGGTATGAGGTCATTGATGGGCAGCAACGGCTTACGACTATTTTCTTATTGATCCATTACATTAATGAAATGTGGAAAGGTAAATCTAAATATAAAGAATTTACTTTAAAATACCAGACTCGCCAATCTAGTTCGGATTTCTTAAATAATTTAGAAATTGATATTAATAATGCATCTATTAGTGAGCAAAATATTGATTTCTTTTTTATAAGTAATGCTTATCAAACAATTCATGAATGGGCTGAAGGATTAGAATCACTAGGGCAGTTAAATTCAGCTGAATTAGAATCAAAATTTGTTCATTATACGAAAGTTATTTGGTATGAAACTGATAGTGATTCAGTAGAAGTATTTACTCGTTTAAATGTGGGGAAAATTCCATTAACTAATGCTGAGTTGATAAAAGCATTATTTTTAAACAAGACTAACTTTATTGAATTAAATGATAAAGATAAGGCAAAAATAAGATTACAACAGATTGAAATATCAACAGAATGGGATCGAATGGAATATGCCTTACAAAATGATTCATTATGGTATTTTTTAACAGATAAAAAAGTATTAACAACCCGAATAGACTTAATTTTTAATTTAATATCAAACAAAAAAAGTAATGACGACGATTTTTTTACATTTAGATTTTTTTCAGAAAAGTTAAAACAAGAAAAAATAAAACAAGTATGGCGTGACGTGAAACAATGTTTTCAGACACTTCAAGAATGGTATGAGGATAGGAAATTATATCATAAAATTGGTTACCTAATCGCCACTGGTTTTGGTATTAATGAAGTTTACGAATTAAAAAACTCTAAAAGTAAAAAGGAATTTCTTAATTTAATAAACGAAAAAATAATAGAGTATTTGCCAGGAGATGATTTAGATGAGTTGCAATATGGATCTCCAAAAATACGCCCAATTTTATTATTCCATAATGTCCAAACGCTATTAAATAATAAAAATGAAACAACCAAATTTCCATTTGACCGTTATAAAAAAGAAAAATGGGATGTGGAACATATCACTGCATTAGCTGACCAGCCACCAAAGTCTGATCAGCATAAAAAAGATTGGATAAAAGAAATTTTAGACAATATTTCAAACTTGAATTTAGATTCTAGTTTGCAAACTAAACTTATAGATGTTCAAAGTGATTTAACAAAGTTTGATGAGTTTTTTATTCAATTTATAGAGGCATTCCAGGGACAAGGATTGGATGTGAATTCTATTGATAACCTAGTATTGTTAGATTCTTCAACAAATAGAAGTTATAAAAACTCTGTCTTCCCTCTTAAGAGAAAGAAAATTATTGAGAGAGAAAAAACAGGTACCTTTGTACCTATTTGCACAAAAAATGTTTTCATGAAGTTTTATAGCACTGATGTGGAACAAATGACTTTTTGGGGTGAAAAGGATAGGGAGCGATATTTGACTGATATTGAAGAAGTAATAAATTCTCTCAAAAACTCTCAGTCAGCTTAAGGAATTTCATCGTGTTAAATAAACAAACTGCAGAAAAAATATCTTTTTGGAACTTGCTCCAGTCAAATAAAATTGAAATCCCAATTATTCAAAGAGATTATGCACAAGGGCGATTAGAGCAAGAAAAAATTAGAGAACGTTTTTTAAATGCACTTTATATTTCATTAAGTGAAGAAAAATCTATTGAGCTAGATTTTGTTTATGGCAGTCAAGTTGATGATACTTTGCAACTTTTAGATGGTCAGCAACGTTTAACAACTTTATTTTTATTACACTTTTATTTTGTAAATAAAGATCATGTTGATAACATTACGAAAAACAAGCTTTTAAATTTTACTTATGAAACACGTATTAGTTCACGAGAGTTTTGTGAATCATTAATAAATGACGTTTTTGACATTACGAACTTAGACGATAGTACAAGAATATCAGAATTGATAACTGATAAACCTTGGTTCTTCTTATCGTGGCAGCAAGACCCTACGATTGCAGCTATGTTGAATATGCTAGATGCTATTCATGCTAAATTTTATGATATCAAGAATGGGTGGAGTAAACTCACGGAAAGGAATGTGATCCAATTCTACCATCTGAATTTGGATAATTTTGGTTTATCTGATGATCTTTATATTACTATGAATGCCCGAGGAAAGGCTCTCACAGCCTTTGAAAACTTTAAAGCATTACTAGAAAAACAAATTAATGAAGAAGGATGGGAAGATAAAGATACAGAATTCAACCAAAAATTTGCTTATAAAATAGATAACCAGTGGACAGATTTATTATGGAGTTATCGTAATAAAGAAAATTCTATTGATGAATATTTTTTACAATTAATTTCTAACTTGTACTTAGTAAATAAAAGGGAACTGGATAATGTACAAATCTTGGCAACAAATCCATCTACTTTAATTTCAATTTCATTTGATAAAAGTACATTAGAATATTTAGTTAAAAGCTTGGATAACTATTCTAGTACTGATCTTAATTTGATAAGTAACCAATTGAGTAATTTGAATTTTTTAAATTTCAAAGATCTTAAAAGTGACTTGGTCTTTAATAATTTCTTTGAATTAATTTCTACTTCAAGCCATGTCACATATCCTCAACGTGTAATGTTTTATGCACAGACGTGTTATTTGAATGCGGAATTAGATTTTACCTCAGTTAAATTCTTAGATTGGATGCGTGTCATTAGGAATATCGTGAATAATTCAACAATTGATAATGATGAATCTTTTTTAAGTGCTTTGAATTTGGTTAGAGAGTTAGCTAGAGGACAAGATAATATTTATCAATATTTAGAGAAGAATGTGATTAGTTCTAAATTTGCAGCGAAGCAAATTGATGAGGAGATCATAAAAGCTAAATTAATTAATGAATCTCAGGAAAATAAAAATGCTATTCATAAATTAGAAGATTCACAATTTTGTAGAGGTAGCATTGGAATTTTCCTAGATTGTCTGGATGAATTTAGTTTTGAAAAGTTAAATATCCTTCGTAAAAATATTGTACAGAAATACCTAAATGATCGAGATATTTCTAATGATTTCAGACGAGCCTTGTTAACAATAGGTGATAATAAATTTTATAACTATTGGTGGTCTATACTTCATGCTGTATCTGCCCCTAAGCGTTGTTTAATAGCAAATACTGAAGACTTGAAGTTTTTGTTTAATCGAGATCCAAGTTATTTAAAAGAGCTTTTCATCGTATTAATGGATAAAGATCTCGAAGAAGTAATAGATGATTATGAACTTCCTGTGGATATGCCGAATTGGAAGCAACGTTTAATTAAAGAGCCTAATTTGTTGGATTATTCAAAACACCATTATTTAGCTATTAAAGAAGATGAATCTTGTTGTTGGTTGATTCCACAAAGTCGAGTTGCTAATAATGATGCAGGTCGTACAAGATGTAGATTGATTGTATAAATAAAAAATAAGCGTCTACCAGCATGGAGTTTGTTGGTAGACGCTATTTATTGTTAGGCTATAGAAATCAATTCTTTTGCTTTATTGGCATTAAAATACTCAGCTATTTCATGCAAAAAAATACGACGTCCTTCATCTGCATTTATATAGCTTTGTTCCAAATGAGCGCCGTGCTTTAACATAAGATCGACAGCATCAGCATTATCTTTTTCAACAGCTAACATGAAGGGTGTATAGCCTTTAATTGGATGCTGGGCTGTGTTTTGATTTGGATCGGCGCCATATTGTAAAAGTAATTCAAAAATCTCGTATGCATCGCACACTTTTTTGTCTCCAAGAGAGATTTTTTGTATCTCTTCAAATAACATTTTTCTTGGATCATAGTCTGATAGGCTTTGAAGCTGTTTATAGCTTTCGATATCACTACCTCCGTTAGAATGACGTCTAATCGAATCTGCAAGATATTTATCATTGGCTTGTTCAACTTTATGACCATTCAATATGCCAATCACACCTAAATTCTGGTAAAGCATGGAAATACCATAAAGACCTGTAATATTAGGATTAGCCCCATTTTCCAATAATAGTTTTACAAGTTTTGGTAGGTTTTTCTCAACAGCAAGGTTTAAAGGGCAAGTCTGCTTTTTCGCTGTGCGTTCATTTAAAAGCTCTTTATCAAAACCACATTTGAATACATATTGGATGAATGTGTATGTTTCATCTGATTTAGCTGTAATGTGGTTTAATGCCAACAGCACAATACTATCGTTATTTGAAGTTAAAGCATTTATGTTGGCACCAGCTTCAATGAGCTTTCTAGCTGTAGTAAAATCTCCGATAGCTACAAAGTAGTGAAGTTGAGGCCATTTACGTCTTTGTTCAATATCAATGTAAATGCTTGCATTCACTTTTTTAAAGTCAGGGCTAATATCCATAGGAACTGCAAGGCTGCCGATTTTTGGAATTAATTTTTTAATTTCCATACCCTTGTCGCTAAAAGTCTCGGCAGTAAAATATTTAAAGAATCCAACTAGGGTTGCTTCTTTTTCCCATTCTTCAAAAACAAAGTCGGTTTTAAAGCGGTCAGGGCGCTCAATTGGATCAAAGATTCCAACTTTAAGGTCAAATTGGATCGCTAAATTCGAAATCTTTCCAATGAGTTTATTTTGGCTTTCTATAAGTGAAGCAATGCAAAGCATCTCATTCAGCAGTACTTCTAAGTAACGCATATCACGATATAACAAACCATCTAAGCATAGTTCATATTCAGTGAGTGCTTCTTTAAATTGATATTGATATACCAAATTAATTGCTTTAGTCCAATGTATATATGGAAGAAGATGACCGACTTCTTGGTGCTCAGTAAGGTACTTATCTATTTGGTTTAACATTAATGTATTTAGTTGAAAAGTTATCTCACCTGTTGAGCTATAGACCATTGATGCTAAATGAGCATCGGTTTGATCAATACGTTTAACATGCATTTTATCAAAAAATACTTGAGTTAGTTTTTGATATGAAAGAGGGATTTCTATCAAAAAAGGAAAATGTGTTTGTACATTGGCAATAGCCATCGCTTTAAAGGTAAGTGCTTGGGTGTCATGTTGCGAAATACGATGAGACTTCAATTTTTGGTTGTGTTGTTCGGCCAAAAATTGGATAAAGTTTCCATGTTGCAATGAGAACCCATATTTAATTTTTAAGGCTTGTAGTAATCGCGCAAAACACAACAATTCATAATGTGCCTGCGATGTTTCAGTATTGGTTAAAAACAAGCGTTTTAAGGTCGATGGCGTAGGTAAGGCATCTGGGCGACCAAATTTACTAATGTAATTTTTATCATCAGGACTTAATACGTCACTTTCCAAAAAGTTAGCGAAGTTTTGGTCAGTATCTTTAAGATAAGCCAAGCTTTCTTTAATAAAGTTGTTACCTGTCCAGTGTTGAACAAAACCCATTTGGGATATGCAAAACTGTATAAGCTTGTGTAAAGCAGGTACTAAGTAATTTGACCATACAGACTTGCGTATCGCATTAACATCCATAATTGCTGTTAAGCGAGCATGTAATAGCATTGCATTATATCTGTCCAAAACATTACGCTTTAGCAAGGTTACGAACTGCAAAGCTGTGCGATCAGAAAACTCTTTTGGGCACAACTGATCCAAAAATAAGTCGATATCATAGTGCGAAGCGCATAGTTTGTTTGATGAACCATCTAAGTGTTTAGAGTCTGTCACCGAGAGTTGGCTCTTGGTATCCATATGACTAAATAAATCACGAACAATTTCTATAGTTGTTGGAAAGGTATTCTTTGGCATTGTAAAGCTCTGCGTATATCTGTCTTAAAATTTAAATAGGCTTTTCGGTCACTGGGTGTGCCTGGTATCGTAATCTTTTGTATTTGATTTACAAGTAAAAAATCATGTTTTTTACCGGGTTTAAAAGATGCAATACCATCTTTGATAAGTTGCCGAATATATTTGTTCAGCTCTTTGTCATGACTGTACTTTTTCATCGGTAATCCTGGATTAAGGGGATTGCTCCCCTTAATGATTATTTGGCATTACCACGGCCACCACCTGATGGGCGACCTGTTGTGCTGGGCCAATTGCCACCAGGGCTAGGATGCGTTGATGGTGGGCGGTTGTATTGAATGTGCATGAGGATAATCCTTCGTTTACATAGCGAAATTGCTATGAATTGAAGAATATAGAAATGCAATATTTTCTTCTTCTGAGAGAATGGAGTTTAATTTTTTACTACTTCATTCTGTGAATTTTTGTTCTAGATGCAAGAGATAATTGGATAGATATTTTCAGAATAATAATTTATTTAATTATTATTTCCATGTTGAGAATTCGATTTCTGAAAATCAAAATACATTTACTTTCGAATCCATGCCATCTATAGACAATAGGTTTTTGTTTTTTGGTAATAACTATATTTTTAATGCCAATAAATGCCAAAAATCTTCATGAATCAGCCATTCTTAAGCACTTTTGTGCTATTCAAAAGACAAAAATAGCCAATCGCTGCCATTAACTTCCTTTTAGTGGTAGATAGGCGGCATTTTTGAGTCAAACCTCTGCCATTTTGTGTCAATCTAAGCCAAAAAATAAATTAAAAATTAAACAAAATACGACTATTTTTATAGTGTAATGGATCGTCGAAAATAGTGTAATGCACTATTTCTTATAGTGTAACGGATCGTCGAAAATAGTGTAATGCACCAATTTTTATAGTGTAACGCACATGAAATAAACCCGTTTTTATAGTGTAACGCCTAAAATTTTATAGTGTAACGCAGCGCTTTCTATAGTGTAACGCACATAAATTTTGTTAATTTTATAGTGTAACGGTAGGGATGTATAAAAAATAAACAGAATTTTAAGTTTTTATATGGATTTGTTTAAAAAGGACTGTTAAATAAGTAGTTTTGATTATTTTTTAATCATCTTTATTTTGGGAAAATTAAAATCAGTTCTAATTTTTTTATCTTACACATTATAAACTTTCAGATAATACAGCGACATTTTGTCGCAATCTAAGATTTGAAATTTATCTAATCATGGGCATATAAGTGAGCTAGTGACCAATTTTATTTTTAGGAATTCAATAATGGGGAATGTGGGCTATTATAACCAAAACTCAGAGCAGTTTGTTCAAACAACGCTAAATGTAAATATGGAAAGCTTATATCAGGCATTTCTAGTACTTTTACCGAATGGAGGCCATATTCTTGATTTGGGGTGTGGATCAGGACGGGATACATTAGCGTTCAAGAATAAGGGCTATCAGGTTGAAGCGTTAGACTATTCTAAAGCTTTGGTTGAAAAAGCCACGGCACTCACTGGGATTCCTGTAAGATATCAAAGTTTTTATGATTTGAATGATCATGGTATATACGACGGAATTTGGGCATGTGCATCTTTATTGCATTGTGAACGTGATCGTTTGACTGATGTTTTGCAAAGTATTCTGAATGCTCTTAAGGTGAATGGGATTTTGTATATGTCATTTAAATATGGAGACAAAGACCGAGAAAAAGATGGTCGAAAGTTCACAGACTTAAATGAAGAGCAGGCCAAAGAATTATTAAATCAATTTCATCAAATTGAATTAATTAAGTATTGGATTACTATAGATCAGCGACCAGATCGTGAAGAAAAATGGTTAAATATTCTAATTAAGAAGAATGCTTAAATATAACAATTCACGTGGGGGTGCTTTATGTCTGAGTTTTATGAGATTGAACCGTCTCTTGAAAACTATTGGCGAGCAGTTATTCTATTTGGGCGTAATGTTGCATCCTATAAATTTGCTTTAGCAAAATCACTTTATGATCTCAAAGCTGAGGGTAATACCATTATTACTCTCGATAAATTAGCAGGACCTTTCAGCCAACATATTTGTGAACACCTCAAGTTTGTTGATAAGCAAGCTACATCGAGCTCTAGTAAATTCTTAGATTTTTGTCGTGCCTACAATACTGGTGAAATTGACCAGCAAACACTGATAGCTAAAACAGTTCAGTATGGTTTTGTGAATGTAATTGATGCTTTTCACAATGTTCACGGTCAGGAATTGTCCAAAAGATTTTTTATGGATGCCCGGAAAACACACGGTGGTATCATTTTAACTGATGATGTATTTCAGCTATTTGAGGCTCAGAATTCCAAAGATTTGATCGATGAAACTGAAGCAAGATGGCGTTTAGTTGAAACAGCTTGGGATATGAATCTACCTAAGCATTTGGTTCAGATTCAGCATGATGATCAAGGGCTCTTGGTTGCTGATAACAAAATTAGAAGAGTCAATGTGACATCGGCTAAGTCAGCTTTAAATGGATATCAAAAGAGTAGATGCTTTTATTATTTTGCCCCTATCACAATTGATCAGTTTTTTGAGCACTCTGCAGATGTTGATCATTTTTTTCCACATAAATTGCGTGAGTGTGATGTTCAAAAACCCATCAACGGTGTAGCGAATTTGGTATTGGCATGTCCTACATGTAATCGCGGTCAGATGGGTAAGTTTGATCGTTTACCATCGGTCAATTTATTAGAGCGCTTGCATAAGCGTAATGAGTATTTGATTACAAGTCATCACCCACTTCGAGAGACTCTAATTGCTCAAACAGGGTTCACAGAACCTGCGCGCCGTGGTTTCTTACAGGATGCTTATAACTGTGCCACTTTAACTATGGGAGGTGGAAAGAAATGGAAGCCAGCTCAGAATGGAATTAGTGTATTCTAATGATAAATAAGTAAAAAGATAATGAAGTAAATATGGGGTTATTTGATTTTATTTCAGATGCTTGTAGCACGATCGCTGATGCTGCAAGCTCAGTCGCTGACGCAGTTGGAGAAGTTGCAAGTACTACTGTAGATATTGTGTCAGATGCTGCGAGTACAACCGCAGATATTGTTGGTGATATTACTGGTACTACAGTTGATGTGTTGAGTAGTGCGGCAGACTCCACCATTGATGTAATTGGGGATGTGGCGACTTCAACGATAGACGCTATCAGTGGTGCTGCGAGTTCTACCGTAGATGTGATTGGTGACCTGGCTGGTTCAGCAGTTAATACAGTGGGTGATGTCACAAGCTCAACTATCGATTTTGTTAGTGATACTGCAAGTACAGCATTAGACTTTGCTGTTGAGAATCCATTAACGACAATTGCAACAGTAACAGCTGTTGCTGCAACTGGTGGTGCAGCTTTGGGAGTGATGGCTGGGGCTGCTGCTGTCACAGGTGTTTCTACAGCTGGTGTGATGGGGTTTACTACTGCAACTGGGGCAGTGACAGGAGCTACAGTAGCGGGTTCGACCGGATTACTTACCTCTGCTGCTGTAGTTGCAACAAAAACGGCAATGACTACAACTACAGCTGCACAAGTTGCTGTCGCTGCTCATACCGTCAAGCATGTTGGTGGGTATCTTATTGATGAAATAAAAGGGAGAGTGCAGCCAGTAAGAGGTTCTGTAGTTTATTGCGATTTAACCTTGGGAAATGGAATAGCTGAACATACTGGGATCTATATTGGTAATAATGAAATTGTTCATTTGAATAGGCATGGCTTTATTGAAGCTGTTAGCCCGAAAGAGTTTCTGGCTGCGTGGACTACAGGATTTAATATTTATGTTTCTTGCCAAGGTGATAGTGCAGTAGGATGTGACGAAGCTGCCGATTTTGCTGAATCAAAGATTGGTAATACAAGGAACTACAATGTTTTCAGGGATAATTGCCATCAATTCAGTGCTGGATGCCTTATAAAAGATCCTGAAAATTACAACAATTTTTTATGGTTTTTAAAAGATGAAGCTAAAAAACGATTAGGTGCTGACAATTGGCGCTTATGGGATAAAAACTATTGGTAATTTATTTAACCACCTTCGGGTGGTTTTTTAATCCTGAATTAGACTTATGTACAAAAGATTTTTCTTAATAAAAATAACGTGAACTGATATGCTTATTTTAAGGGGAGCTTTGTATAAAAGCATAATAAAGTACAGATAGTTGTAAATAATATGATGAATTTAACTGAGTCTCAGTTTGATTTTTTAAAGGACGTAGATCCTTTGATGCATGCTTTATTAGTCAGTGCGGAAGCAGCATACTACACAGCACCAGCGCATACACTTGTACAAACCCGAAAATTTGCTGAGATTCTGGTTAATAAAGTAGCCCAAGCCAATCAACTTGAAATCCCTGAACAGGCGGATTTTCTCTCCCGTATTCGTTTACTTGAGAATAGACTCAAGCTGAAAGCTGACTTTATCTCTGTTTTACATACCTTGCGTGTTAATGGTAACAAAGGTGCGCATGATGCCGAAACCGATCATAGTGATGCTTTGACTTCACTACGGTTATCGTATCGAATGGCACAGTGGTTGTATATTCTGACTACTCAGAAAACCAAATTGTTCCCTGAGTTTGAAGCACCTGTTGACCCAACGCTTGAAGCACGGCGCATGCGTTTTGAATTGATGGAGCTACAGCAGCAGTTGCGTACGGCACAGGACAAGCAAGCTGTTCACTCAGATATTCAACATAAATTGGCAGCCCTAGAAGCAGAGAATTTACAGCTTAAGCAACAGCAGCAAGTAGAAGCACAAACATTACAGGCTCAACTCGCTGCCTATGAAGCAAAAGTAAAAGAGCTGGAACAGCAGGCAACCATGCCTACTTTAGAGACACCTATTGAAGATGAGCAATTGGATATAGCCAATGCTTCATTTGAATTGTCCGAGGCTGAAACACGAGGGCTCATTGACCGTCAGCTTCAGCTCGCAGGTTGGCAGGCAGATACACAGCTTTTAAGGTATAGCAACGGCGTTCGCCCGCAAAAAGGTTTAAACCTTGCAATAGCAGAATATCCGACGTTACTGGATGGTGAAGAGGGTTTTGCGGATTATGTACTTTTTGAAGGCTTGATGCCTGTTGCAGTGGTTGAAGCGAAGAAGCAGAACAAAACCGTCAGTCAGTATATTCGTCAGGCGGAGCGTTACTCACAAGGCTTTCTATTTGCGTCTGATTTAGACAAGCCCTATAAGAATACGCCGTGGACATCTGAGGAGAAGGTCTACCACATTCCTTTTGTGTATGCATGTAATGGTCAAAAGCAGTCTAAGCGTTTAGCTGATGAGGGCGGAATCTGGTTCCGTGATGTACGACATCCATCCAATATTTCTAAGGTATTACAAGGTTTCCATTCCCCAGAAGGGTTGAAGTGGAAACTTGAGCAGGATATTGAACGTGCAGATGAATATTTAGAACAGACCGAGATCCTGCCATTCAATGATCGTGCCTATCAGCGTGAAGGAATTAAAGCGGTTGAGCAAGCAATTGCCAAAGACAAGCAACGTATTTTACTGGCTATGGCCACAGGCACAGGTAAAACGCGTTTAGCGACTGGCCTAATGTACCGATTAATCAAAAGCCAGCGTTTTAAGCATATATTGTTTCTGGTTGATCGTTCTACTTTGGGCACACAGGCATTTGATGCATTTGGTGCTGAAGTGATTGAGCAAGGCCAAACCCTGGCACAAATCTATACGGTTGCCGATTTAGGTGTAGATATTACTGAACGTCCTGAAGTTCAAGTTGCTACAGTGCAAAGCTTGGTACATTGTCTGTTTAACAGTGATGCACCACTGCCAATCGATTTTTATGACTGTATCATCATTGATGAAGCACACCGTGGTTATACCCTGGATAAGGAAATGACCGAAGGTGAGGAAACGATTCGTGATGAAGCACAGTATCTATCTACCTATAAGCGTGTTATCGACTATTTTGATGCCACCCTGATTGGTTTGACTGCAACACCTGCACTACATACAACGGAGATTTTTGATAAACCTGTATTCACCTACAGTTTTACTCGTGCTGTAGAAGAAGGCTATTTAGTCAACTATGACAAACCGATTCGCTACATCACCAAACTTAGTCAGGCAGGTATTGAAATACCTAAAGGAACAAGCGTTCAGGTGATGACTAATGCCACTGGGCAAAAGACCACGGCGCTGATACCCGATGACATGGATTTTGATGTCGCAGACTTTAACCGACGCGTGATAAATGAAAGCTTCAATAAAGTCATATGTCAGGCATTGGTAAAGGATCTGAACCCGTTAGGTGATGAGAAGACCATGATTTTCTGTGTGACGGATCGTCATGCGGATCAGGTGGTAGCATTGTTAAATGAGTTTTTCAAAGAGAAATATGGGAAAGACTGGAATAATGATGCTGTGGTGAAAATCACAGGCAATGCAGATCAGCCGAGCAAACTGGTAGAGAGCTATAAAAAGAATAAGTTCCCGAATATTGCTGTCACTGTAGATTTGCTGACTACAGGCATTGATGTGCCGAAGATTTGCAATTTGGTGTTTATGCGTAAAGTCCGTTCACGTGTGCTGTTTGAACAGATGCTCGGTCGTGCAACCCGGTTATGTCCTGATATCGGTAAAACAGAATTCCGTATATACGACGCCGTCGATATCTTTGCGACCTTGCAAGCGGTCAATACGATGCAACCGATTGTAGTACGTCCAAATATCAGTATTGATCAGCTCATTCGTGAGTTAAGTGATCCTGAATTGATGCAAAAAGCTAAAGCAATCGATGTTCCTTGTATTGATGAAGTTAAACGTAATCAGGCTGACATTGTTTTAGACGAGTTTATTCAGAAAGTCACCCGTATTCTGGGTAAGGCTGAAAAATTCAAGCATCATCCCGATCAAGTAAAACTGCGTGAAACACTAGGAAAAATCAAAGAAAACTTCGGGGTTGAATCGAACAAACTACCGCAAATGCTGCGTGCTAAAGGTGTAGATGATCTTGGTACTTGGCTACAGCAAAACAGTGCGATTTTAGAAGCACGTTTGGCTGAGGTTCGTAGTGCTCTCGGCACCTTGGATTTACCAATTATCTCGGACGAGAAAGACGAACTGATTGAACGCGTCGTAGATACGGCACATCAACAGCCTGAAGATTATCTGGAATATTTCGATAGCTTCGTTAAAACAGCCGTGAATGACAATGCTGCGATTAAAGCAGTCGTAACACGACCATCTGATCTGACTCGCGAGCAGTTGCGAGAACTGGAAAACTTGTTGACTAGCAAAGGCTTTACCCAAAGCAAGCTAACCCAGGCACTAGGTGGCAATGAGTCCAATCAGACTTATGCATCACAGATCATCTCTATGATTCGCCGTTCAACATTGGGTGAAGAAATCTCTTCTGTCGAAGAACGTTATCAGCGGGGTCTAAACAGGATTTTACAGCAGCGTGCATGGACGGAAGATCAGAAGCAATGGTTGGCACGTTTAACCCTGTTTATTGCTAAAGAGGTGGTGGTTGATAAGAATATGATCCACCATCAGTTTGCTAAAGATGGTGGAGTGAAACGCCTGAGCAAGTTGCTTGATAGTGACGTTGAAAAACTGGTCGATGATATCCATGATGGGTTGTGGCAGGCCTCTTAACTGCTACAATCCACCTGTAATAAAATTTCTATATTTTTCACATTTTCTGATGAAGTGCAGCACATGACACAAAATGATATTGTCCAAAAACTCTGGAATCTTTGCGACGTATTAAAAGATGACGGGATTAACTATAGCGACTATGTGTCTGAACTGGTGATGCTGCTCTTTGTCAAAATGGTTGATGAGCTGGATGACGAGTTTTCTACGCTTGCCAAGATTTATCCTGAACAATATAAATGGACGCACTTTAAAGATCATAACGGCATTGAGCTATTAAACTTCTATAAGCAAATGCTCTTGGACTTGTCTCAAAATCAAAATGAGTTGATTGCATCAATCTATGCCAATGCTCAAACCCGTTTACGTGAACCTCGCCATTTACAGCAACTGATCAATGAATTTGACAAACTGGACTGGTTTAGCATTAAAGCAGATGGACTAGGCGATTTGTATGAAGGCTTGCTTGAGAAGAATGCGACCGAAACCAAATCAGGGGCAGGTCAGTACTTTACGCCACGTCCACTGATTAACAGCATTGTGCGTTGTATGCAACCCAAGCCAAGTGAAGTGATTCAAGATCCAGCATGTGGTACGGCAGGCTTCCTGATTGCTGCGGATGCGTATATACGACAGCACAATGATTTGTATGCACTAACTGAACAAGAAACTCAGTTTTACACTTTAGATGCTTTTATTGGTGTTGAGCTTGTTCCGAATACGCGCCGTTTAGCGCAAATGAACTGTTTACTGCATGATATTGGTGGTGAGCAAGGTGCAATTAAACTGGGTAACTCATTGGGTCCTGTGGGGCAGGCCTTGCCAAAAGCGGATGTAATTTTAGCCAATCCGCCATTTGGTACGTCTAAAGGTGGTGAAGCAAGTATTACCCGTGATGATTTGCCATTTAATACCTCAAACAAGCAATTGGCATTCTTGCAGCACATTTATAAGAACTTAAAACCAGGTGGCCGTGCCGCCGTGGTATTGCCAGATAACGTGCTGTTTGAAGCTGGACAGGGTACTGCAATTCGTCAGGACCTGATGAATAAGTGTAACGTGCATACAATTTTGCGTTTGCCGACAGGGATTTTCTATGCACAAGGTGTAAAAACCAATGTGTTGTTATTTACTAAAGGAACAGAAGTCAACCCGCTGCAAGATGAACACTGCACCACGGATACTTGGGTATATGACCTACGTACCAATATGCCAAGTTTTGGTAAGCGTACGCCATTTACCGAAGCGCATTTAAAAGGCTTTGAAACTGTATACGGCGCGAACCCTAAAGGTTTATCACCACGTACTGAGGGTGAATGGTCACTTACTGAAGAAAGCCAAGAGCAAACGCTTGAAAATAGCCGTTGGCGTAAGTTTAGCCGTGAATGGATTAAAGAGCAGAAGGGTGATTCTTTAGATATTTCATGGTTAAAAGACAATGACGCCGTGGATGCTGCGAACTTACCTGAACCGCATGTGTTGGCAAGTGAATCGATGTCAGAACTGACTCAAGCTTTGGTTGAGCTAGATGCGCTGATACAGGCTTTAGGTCAAACTGATGAAGCCAACACTCAAAAACAGCTATTAGCTAATGCATTAGGTTTAGGCGCTAAGGAACAGGTATGAGTTTAGATAATTTGCCTGTTGAGTGGTCTACAGAACAATTAGGTCTTTTAGTAAATTTTATTGATTATCGTGGAAAAACGCCTACAAAAACTTCGGAAGGTATTCCACTAATAACTGCTAAAAATATCCGAGATGGTTACATCAACAGAGAACCACGTGAATATATAGCAGAAGATGCCTATGATGAATGGATGACTCGTGGAATTCCATATTTGGGCGATTTGGTAATTACGACTGAAGCACCAATGGGAAATGTTGCTATATTAAATATTCAGGAAAAATTTGCACTTGCCCAACGTGCAATATGTTTGAATTTTAAGTACAACCAACATATTTCAAAATTCCTTTATTATTATTTGCGTTCTCAAAGTTTTAAAAGTGATTTACAAGAAAAAGCTACAGGAACAACTGTTCAAGGTATTAAAGCTGCGGAATTAAAAAAAATATTTGTTCCTTTAGCTCCTCTAGCCGAACAACAAAAAATCGTTCGTCAGCTTGATATCATGCTCGCGCAAGTCGAGCAAATTAAAGCGCGTTTAGATGCAATTCCTGCCATTCTTAAAAAATTCCATCAGTCGGTTTTGGCGGATGCGGTGAGTGGGAAGTTGACGGAGGCTATTAATTTCCAACAAGAAGAATTTTATGACTTTGTCTATGAATTAATAAAATTCAATAAAAAGAATAAGAGTATTGAAGTAAAAGAGGTTTCTGAATATAAAATCAATTGGAAAGATATTCCATTGAGCTTACTTGTTGATCAGGAGCGTGGTATTCCCTATGGTGTTGTTCAGACAGGGGATGATACAGATGGGGGAATTAATACCATTCGGTGTGGTGATGTTTTACCTTTTAAGGTAAGACGCTCCAATTTAAAAAGAGTAGACAAGAATATTGAAAAGAACTATTTCCGTACAAGATTACAGGGTGGAGAGGTTATTTTAGCTATTCGAGGTTCAGTTGGTAATGCAGCAGTTATAACAAGCGATCTTCTCAGTGAACCTTTAAATATTAGTCGTGAAGTAGCAATGATCCCTGTAATTTCAAAGTTAGATCCACACTATTTGACCATATTTTTACAGAGTCCGAGTGGGAAGCAAGTTTTAATAGAACAGACAAGAGGTGTAGCTCAAAAAGGTATAAATCTTGATGATTTGAGGAAATTATATATACCTTTACCAACTCTTGAAGAGCAAAAGTTAATTGTTGAAAAAGTTAATACTTTATTTGGAGTTTCAAACCATATCGAAGAGATGGTTGAATCAGCCCGAAAACGAGTGAATTTACTAACTCAATCTATTCTTGCCAAAGCCTTTAGCGGTGAATTGACAGCAGAGTGGCGTGAACAGCATCAGGACCTCATTACAGGTGTAAACAGTGCGGAAAGCTTGCTTGCTAAAATCCAGGCGGAACGAGAAGCGAGTAAGCCTGTGAAAAAGGCGAAGAAAGTTAAATAAACTTTTCAAATTTTATTATTTTAAGACAGCTTTTAAAGGCACTCGAAAGAGTGCCTGAGTTACTTTGGATTATTCTTGGGGGTAAATAATGGAAATTCTTTTTTTAATAGGAGGATTCTTTTTATTATTTATTTTAATAGCGCCTCTAATTAATGCATTTGGTTCAAATAGCCCCCATAAAGACAAATCTCAAGCTGAAAAAAAAGAGCAAGCTTTAAAAGATATCAAAAAAAATTATGATACGAGTAAGGATTTATTTTCAAAAGGGCTGCAGGCAATTAGTAAGGGGGCTGCTCAACTTGAGAAAGCTACAGAGGAGCTGGCTGATAGAGCTGAAAAATATCGGAAAGAAGAATATGAAAAAGATTATCATCGCACTAAAGCCAAAGTAATTGAAATAAATAAAAATAGAAAAGATGCGGGTTTAGAAGAAGTTTCTCTGATAGATTTTTTTGAATACAATAAAGATTATCAGGAGCGAGCGCGTAAAGAACTTGAAGCTTTAGAGGCAAAAAAGCGTAGAGAACGTTTAGCTTTACTTATAGAAGAGCATAATAAACTTGAAATTGAATCTAAAAATAAAGAATTAAAAACAAAAGTTGCTTCCGAAGAAAGTTTAAAGAAAAAACACTCTATAAGAGTTGATAATGAAAGTAAAACTCCTCAATTAGCACCCCAAAATTATCCACCTATACCGGCTACATCTAGCCAAATACTAGACATTAAGCTAGATGCCCTGCCGAAAGGATTGGTTGAGTTTATCTATATTCGTTATTATTTGACAGGTGAAAAATCGCTACCAAAACTGAAATGTATATACGACAGTTGGGAAAAAAGTATCTATGCTGATTCAATACTCAATGAAGCGCAGTGGGCGAAGATCATTGAAAAAATGTCATTTAATCCAATAAAATGTAAAAAAATTAATGCATTATATCACTTTACACACAAAGGTAATTTACCTTCTATTTTATCAAAAGGTTTACTCACGAAGAAAACCTTGGAAGAGCAAAATATTGAATATAAATATAATGAT
Source organism: Acinetobacter sp. WCHA39 (assembly GCF_002165385.1). NCBI lineage: Bacteria > Pseudomonadati > Pseudomonadota > Gammaproteobacteria > Moraxellales > Moraxellaceae > Acinetobacter > Acinetobacter sp. WCHA39. Next base: position 18,544 of record NZ_NHRP01000026.1, on the reverse strand, counting down.
GAAAAGCGTCTAGATGGTATAAAAGACTCTATTTCCCTGTCATTTAGTCATCCAAACTGGAAAATGTTTTATAAATATAGGGCTATGATAGGGTTAGAAGATTGGGTTGTATTAAAAATTTCTCCTGAATTGTTGTCGGGTAATACCAATCCAGATTTAAGTTTATTGAATGATTTTGATTATCTAGATAAAGCAATATTCTGTAAGAAGAATGCGGCGCATTTTACCGAAAGAACTAAGACTAGCGAAGAAAGAAAATCCCACAAAGTATTTTTGGATATATTTGAATCGACAATTGATATTGAATTGCTTACTTACCCTTACTTAAATGAATCGGAAATTCTTTATCAAGGGGATATTCCTAAAGAATTTATTCAAGAGATTCATGTAATTGAACAAGACCCTGAGCTATTATGGGTACATGGTTTAGGCTTTAAGGTCAGTATTAACAAAACAGTATTTGAGAAAAGATAAGGAAGTCATCATGGCAAAAAGACCAGTATTTGTACCTAAACTGGACGGCGCTACGCTTGTAGATATTGTCGATGTTGAATTTGAATGGTTTGCTGGAATGCACTTCACACAAAAACAAAAGTCGATTCGATCCTTGCATGAAGCATATCGTACGCAGAATCCAGAAGCCAAGCTTCTAGAGATTTCGAGCAAGTCTGAAATTGAATTAGGAACGCAACTCAGCGCTTTCAATCTGATGTTTAAAACCAAGAGCGGTAAAAACATCAGTGTTGAGAGCATCTTTCAATCATCCAAAGTATTCTCTGACGGCGGTCCGTATAAGGACATTATGGATATGAGTTCACGAGATGCGAAAAAGGATGAGCGCCTTAAAAATTCAGGCAATTTGATTGCTTTTGAATATCGAGATAAACGTTGGCAACTTGAACCTAAAACAGCCTTTTACGACTGGATTTATTTGAATGCACTCAATCTGAATGATGACCTAAAGCAACAAGCACTTGCATATGATGCATTTACTGATATTGAGTTTAACCCGCAAAAGTCGATTAACTGCCAGGCGTATTCAATAGCGCTCTATGTTGCTTTGAGCAAACGTAATCTGTTGGTGGGTGACACAATTCCACCTAAAGATGAATTTATTGAACTTGTTGAAAAGTTTACGATTAAAAATACAAGTGATGGATTATTACTTTAGATTGGCTATTCAAATTGTATAGCATTTCCATAGATGTGAAATAAATAATTTTAATTATCTGTGTCGTATATACAAAAAAATGAGAGAGAAAATGAGAGCGCTTGGCCTACACCGTAAATCTAAAGATTACTTAGATACATTAAATATTGACTCTTATGCTTTTGAAAAGCGATTCATATACCTCGAATCATTAATAAAAGCGAATCTTGCATTCAAGACAAAACTTGAAAACTTTAAGCAATTTATTGACTGTTTAAGTGCAGATCGTTGTTTTTCTCTATGGATATGGGAAACGGAAGAACTGCTTGCTCAGTCTGAAGAAACGCTTCGCCACTTTTCACAAGACTATATTTCTGAAGATTCTCTAATTGAAACACATTATAAACTCGCAGAAAAAATGTGTGAGTTAACAGAGCGTGTTTACGAAGGACATTGGGAATATGGCGTTGCAAGTGAAGTAGACCAACAATTTAATGATCTGACTGAGTTATGCCGTCGTATTTGGTCCAAAGAAAGTAAGGCTTGGCTAGCATTGGCTAAAGCTTGGAAAAAAATTGATATTCATCTAATAGTCCATAATGATGAACATGTTTGAAAAGGAAAATATGGATGAACCAACATATTGAAAATAATTTATCCCAAAAAGAATATCCATTTACCTTATACACAGGTCAATCACAAGTTATAGGTGCTTTATTGACCTTGAGTCAAAGTACAGTAATTAGTACCACATCAAGTGACGAAGTGCCCAATCTTCAAACTGATCTGATCGCAGCGTTATACGGATTACATTTTAAGGTTAAGCTTTTAATTTTGAATACGGCGCTGCAAAGCTCAAGTACATCAAAGCAGCTCATTTGGGTTGAACAATCTCAGAACATGAAGGCAGATGAATTTGATGCAGCCTTGAATAAGATCATCCAATATTTTGAGATTGATCCATTCTGTACAATTCGTATAGACAATGAGAAAGCTGAAGTTTGTATAAGCCAGCAACAACAGCAATCTCATTGCCATATACCGACCGATCAGATTGAGCAGTATCTACAAGAGAATTTTTACAATTTATGTTTACCGTCTGCTGGTCAGGCCTATCTGGTTGAACTCGATGCTGGATATATGGGGACTCTCGAACCGCAAACAAACTTAGGGAAAGTAGCAAGAGATCTTCGAATTAAAAGTGTCCTTGAAAAAATGAAATAATAAAGAGCATAGATGTATTTTTTGTGCGACATATAATGTCGCCAATGTGCTTATGATTGTAGATAAATATTAGGTAATTGATTAATATTTAAAAGAAAAGAGAGTAAATATAATAAGAGGGTAAACGTATTTCAAATCTAGATCAGGCATTAAAATTGGCATGTGAACGCCATGCAGGGCAAGTAGATAAGGCAGGACAGGATTATATTCAACATCCATTGCGCGTTATGGAAAATGTTCAACAGCCACATGCCAAGATCTGCGCTGTTCTCCACGATATTTTAGAAGATACACCAACGACAATAGATGAGCTCAAAGTCTTGGGATTTGAGCAAAAGATAATAGATGCGATTATCGCCGTGACTAAAGTAAATGGTGAAAATCGCTTCCAAGCGGTACAGCGTACTGTTAAAAATCCGATTGCTTGTGAAGTTAAGCTCGCTGATTTGAGCGACAATATGGATTTATCTCGACTCCCAAAAATATCTGCCAAAGATTTGATACGCTATAAACAATATCAAAAGGTCCAAGAAATACTAAAAGAGGCTTATGCAATTCATCAGCATGTAAAAGCTTTAGATCTGGATACTGAATATCCAGAGTTTGAATATGGAAGTATGCGATTTAATTTTCAATATTTACTTAATGCACTATTTGATCAATTGCATCCGCTAGGAGGGAACCAAATTGATAGTCCCCAGGAATGGTGGATTTTATTTGAAGATGCTAGTGAATATTTTGCTTACTGTAAGCGTAAAAAATTAAGACCTTCTCCAAAACACTTTATCCAATTATTTAATACGACTGATCGTGATTTTTTCGGCAGTTCATTTCAAACCTTAGCAGATCAAGATATTTTAATGGAGATCTACAATAATGTTCTTAGTCATCATTTTACGAAGGATATCGCATGATTTTGAAAGAAGATTTGATGATTGATGGATTACACTACATACTCAAATTTGACCATTACAGTTTTTCCTTTTCTTTAAATAGACCGCCACGTGCCAGAGTTCAAATCAATTATCGTAGACATCCAGAATTAGCCTTATTTAGAGATGACCCCATATATGAAGATCTCAACTTGAAGTTACCAGCCTTGAAAGTTTTTAATGCGATTAGTCAGAGAGTTGAAGAACTTATTTATAAGCATAGGATTCATTATTGGTCTTTTAGTGCCACTTCAACTAAAAAAGCCAATGTTTATGAAAAACTTTTAAAGCGATGGATGAGTCGTAACACCATGGTCTTTAAATATGATCGTGTGGGAAATGATTTTTATGTATATGTAGAGAACAATTTTAATGATTAATACCGCTAAAATAGCGGATAATTTAATGCAGATATTCATTTGTCCTTTTGTGTAGATGTGGATGATTTGAAATTGAAAGATGGGAAAGTTGTACGTGTATTTTTGTCGTATATACAAAAAAATGAGGGGAGTTAAGTGTTAAACACGGCGCAAAACAATAGAGCTTTGAAAGATTATTTATACAACTTACAGATTGATATTTACGACACTGAAGGACTTCCACAATCGTTTCACAATACGGTAAAAGCCAATATCACATTCACTAAAAAACTAAATGACTTTAAACAGCTGATTGATTGTTTAAGTGGAGACCGTTGCTTTAAACCTTGGGTATGGGAAACAGAGGAAGTGTTGGAACAGTCTGAACGATATATACGTGATTTTGCATATCAAGACATAGCGGTACAGCAATTTATCCAAGCGCATCAAGATTTAGCAATTAGAATTTTAGAGCTAGCTGGTCGTATATACGAAGGACATTGGGCTCATGGGGTGTCAAAAGAAACAGACCAGCAATTTTATGACCTGACAGAGTTTTGTAGACGTATATGGTTAAAAGAAAGTAAAGCTTGGGTAGCATTGGCTAGAGCATGGCGTAAGAGAAACCAAAAGTAAGTAGCTATTAAGATTTAAAACAGTAGATTTTGAAAGATTGGGGTAAAGAGTGTCAGTAGAGCAACACCAACAATTATTATGGAATCAGTTCTTAGAGGCTTGGCCACTTGGGCGACTGAGAAATATGACCATCGAGGAATACTCCCAGGCTGGAGATAAAGAAAATTTTACATATTGCCTAGAACGGGAAACCAAACCAATAGCAAATATTTTAGGTGGCTCAGCATTTAAGTTCGGTATATTTCACCGCAGTGCTACGGAAGAAAAACTCGATGGAAAAGGCAAGATATATCAAGATGGATATGCTTGGTTAGAAAAATATGGTGCGACCAAAGAACAAGCATTTGCAGAAATTAAAAGACGAATAATTGAAACAATTGAAAATGCACAAACAGGGAATTTAGAAGCTATTGATGCTTTGGATTTTTCACCTGTAGTGAAATGGAAAATAGCCTTTTTATATCAAAATCAGACACAGCCGAAAATCATCTCTATTTTTTCAAAGACGATGCTGGACTTTCTGACAGAGGATAAAAAGTTAAATTATGCTCAGTCTTATCAATATCTAATTCGTCAACAGGGTGATAGATCATTACTGCAGTACAGTAATGACTTAGTGCAAGAATATATTGATGCGCATCCGAAACAAGGACATTTGACACCCGCTGAAGCAGATGAAATTTTAAATGCAAAATATCCAGATCAATATATAAGTCGGCAGAAAATGACAGTGGTCACGAATGAAAATGGTCGTGAAATTGCATTGGTTTTAACAGGTTCTAAAGCGAGTTTCTTTATCGAGATTGATCCATCTGATACTCAGGATTTTCAATTTCAGTTTAAATCTACGCAAAATGTAGCATCAGGTAAATACACTGAATCTGATGGACGCCACAGTGGATTAAAATCACAAAGTAAAAATTTGTGGTTAGGTAATAAAATTTATTACATTGAAATTAGCTCTGCAGAAGAATTAGAGAAATTTTGTAATTGGTATGAGCAAAGCCATGACCAGACTACGGCGCTGGAACGTAAAATTAATGCATTCTTAGAATTATGGCCTGCTGAACGCCTGAAAAATTTAACCGTTGAAGAATATCATCAAGCTAGAAACAAAGATTGCTTCATTGCTCAGATTGACAGTTTTGATCCAACACAAGGCGATCCTACCTTTGCTTGCTATTTTGATCTTTGGGAGCCAGTCAGCTTAGGTGACAATGATAAATATCATAATGAAAGACCATATTCATGGAATAAAAGACTTGGAGATAATGCTGAACAGGCCTTTCAGAAGATCAAACAGGAAATACTAGAGATTGTAGATGCAGCTCAGCGCCGTGATTTAAATGCAATTGCCGATATTCAGTTTACTAAAGGACTGAAATGGATGATTGCGTTTTTGTATCAGGACTTTAGCAATCCTTGTGTGATTCCCATAGTAGGGGAAACTAACATAAAAAGGATTGGCTATGAATCCTATGTAAAAACGCCAGTACCAGAGTTTTTGCCTATTTTACTGGCAGATCAGGGAGATCTAGAGTTTTTCCCATATGTTGAAAAGCTTTTTGCAATGATTAGAAAAGGTTACCTAGATAACAAACAGAAGAAACAGCAAATTGAAGAATTAGTGGATGATGTGATGACTCAACAACCTTTAAACCGTATTCTCTTTGGTGCTGCCGGCACAGGTAAAACATTTCATACGATTAACCATGCGTTGTCGATTATCGAAAATAAACCTCTAGAGGTATTAGAAAAAGAAGACCGTACTGAGTTAAAACAGCGTTTTGATCAATATAAAGCCCAAGGTCAGATCAAGTTTGTGACGTTTCATCAAAGTTTTAGTTATGAAGATTTTGTTGAGGGTATCCGAGCTGAAACGGATGCTGTTGGTAACTTAAAATATCCAGTGAAAGCAGGGGTGTTTAAGGAAATTGTTGAGCTCGCTAAGGGTAATGTTCAATCCAATATTGACAGTGAAATTGATCTGTCCAATAAAAAAGTTTGGAAAATGTCTTTAGGCCGAGCTGGGGTTGAAGATGATTTATACCGTTCGTGTTTAGATAATGATGTCATTCTTTTAGGTTGGGGAGATGCAATAAATTTCAGTGATTGCAATGATATCCAGTCAGTAAAAAATAAATTACAGGAGGCACATTACCATAAAGATAGTGAAGACACTGCTGCAGGTTATGTAAATACCTTTAAGAATAAAATTAAAATTGGTGATTTAGTCATTATCACAGATGGCAATCTAAAATTCAGAGCGATTGCAGAGGTGACAGATGAATATGAATACGACGAGAACCAAGAATTTGGATATCACCAGCTTAGAAAAGTTAAATGGTTAAAAACGTTTTCTCCAAGTTTGAAGAATGAAGACTATTTTAAGAAAATTTTCTCGCAATCTACTGTTTATAATTTAGAAAATGCTGTTGATAAATCAAAGCTAGCTGTGCTGCTTCAACCTGAAGCAATGCCTGTAAGTAATTTAGACAACAAATATGTCTTAATTATTGATGAAATCAACCGTGGCAATATTTCAAGAATTTTTGGTGAACTGATTACGTTAATTGAAGACTCCAAACGTGAAGGAGCAGATGAAACTCTTTCTGTGACTTTACCGTATTCAAAAGAAGAGTTTTCTGTACCTCAAAATATCTATCTTATTGGCACAATGAACTCATCAGACAGGTCTCTGACAGGTTTGGATATTGCATTGCGCCGTCGATTTACCTTTGTTGAAATGCCACCGAAGCCTGAGCTTTTAAATGAAATAATTGTTGAAGGGCTGAATATTGGCAAGCTATTAGAAGTCATCAATCAGCGTATTGAGGTGTTATTAGATCGAGATCACTGTATTGGTCATGCTAATTTTATGAGTTTGAAAAACCAACCAACACTTGAGCATTTAGCTTCGATTTTTACACAAAAAATCATTCCTCAGCTTCAAGAATACTTCTTTGATGATTGGGCAAAGATTAATTTGGTGTTCTTCAATAATGGAATGTTGATTGCAGATGACATATTCAAGAAAAATAACTTATTCCCATCAAATTTTGAGGAAGAGTTGGGCTATTCAAATGAAAAGAAAATTTGGAAAATAAAAACTGAAGCATTCAACACGATTGATGCTTTTCTTCAGATTTTAGGTCCAAAGGGCTGATGATCTATGTCTGACTTTACTGTCCGAGAATATGCCTTCATAAGCATTGCCTATGAAGGCTGTCCTGAGTCTAGTTTGGGACATGCTTATATACCTGAAAAAGCATTTGAACATCTATGCGAGCTTTCAGCATCATTTTCTAAGCACGGCGCGAAAGTATTTGAACTTGCAGGACGTAGAAAGCTAAAGCTAGATCAATATGTGGGTGTGATTGAAACGCCGTGTGGTACACGTATAGAAATACTACCTAAGCATATGGAGCTAAATGGGACAAGTGATCAAGAGATTATTCTAGAAGAGCGCAAACTCCTGCAAAAAATGCTGAGTGTATGTTTGCATTTACCTTACAGAGAGGTTGGTGCTGCAAGTCTAAACCGCTTTAAAAACCAACCTTTGCATGAATGGATAATTTCTCAATTTTTAGCATCATTTGAGCGTTTGGTTCAGCGTGGATTACGTTTTGACTATAACCGTGTGCAGGAAGAACAGAAGTTCTTAAGAGGGCAATTACAGCATGTTAAATACATGCGCCAGCCACCAGCGAAGAAGCATATTTTCCCAATCGAACATGATGTATATGAGGTCAATCGCGCTGAAAATAGGCTGATTCGTACCGCATTAGAAATCGTCTGTAAGAGGACCAAAGATGCAAGTAACTGGAAATTGGCTCAAGAACTGCGCCTAATGACGGGTGAGATACCACGAAGCCAGAATATCAGGCAAGATCTCAGACAATGGCAAACAGGGCGTTTACTTGAACTCTATGATGAGATTAAGCCATGGACTGAACTGATTTTAGGTGAATACATGCCTGTTTCGACATCCGGTGAGTGGCATGGTATGAGTCTGTTGTTCCCAATGGAAAAGCTGTTCGAACATTATGTTGCTTATCATCTGCACCGTAACTTGCCTGAATGTAAAGTCAAGATGCAGCATGCCACTGAGCATATATGTAAACATCAGTCCGGTCATATCTTCAAACTAAAACCAGATATTTTCATAGAACGTGATGATAAAAACATTGTCATGGATACTAAATGGAAGCTGATTGACCAGAGTGATCGTGGTGGCCGTTATGGCTTAAAGGACAGTGATATTCAGCAGATGTTTGCTTATAGCCATTATTATCTTGAACATAAAAGTGAAGTGATCTTGGTTTATCCATATAGAAAAGGAAAGTTTGATCACCCATTAGATGATTTTTTATTTAGAGATACGATGGTAGCAAAACTTCGGGTTGTGCCTTTTAATTTGGATGAGCCAGAAAGTTTTAAAATTTTGTAGCTACTTTGCCTGGTGTTAGGTGCAATTTTTTGTGCCAAACTCAACATAGATACTCATTGAGTAAGATTTTGATTACTTAATGGGTAATAATTGAAAATTTATTTTAAATTTTGACGTAATTAGCTGATAATTTTCAATAAAATTTTAAATATCTTCTTTAATTATGAAAAACAATGCATTTATTGGTGGATTTTAGATAGATTTATATTTTGTGATATATTGCACATAATTATTTAATAAAAATCAACTTTAGAATAGTTGAAGGGGTGTAGTTGTGAGTTTTTTAGCTATTGCAGCATTTTTACAAAGTTATTTTATTATTCCGGTACTTATGGGAATATTTGTTGCAGTGATTAGCTATAAATTTTACATAAAATATATTAAGCCAGCAAAACAGCTTGATAGTCAATTGTCTGATGCGATTAAGGCTTTAAAAAAAGTTAAACAAGAATCAAATGTGGGTAAAAATGTTTTAGATCATGTCTTTGATAACAGTATTCCATTAAAACATGCTTGGTTGAATTATAAACATTCTTTTCATGATCACTATGAAGTCATTGATGGTACAGATGTCTTGAGTTCATCTCGTGCCACTGTATCTAGTGATGTTTTTTTCTCGCAGTCAGTTATTGTCGATACTCCCTTAAGAGTTGAGTTTTATAAGCACCTACCTGGTATTATTACTGGTGTTGGTATTATTGCTACGTTTGCAGGTTTACTATTCGGATTATTAGCTTTTGATCCAGCTGGAGATCCTGAAAAAGTTCAAGATAGTCTTGGATTACTGTTAGGCGGTGTGAGTGAAGCCTTTATGGCGTCTGCCTTGGCTATTGCTACAGCAATGTTAATCACATGGCGTGAGAAGTCATGGTTAAGACAGTGTTATGCGCAATTAGAAATGTTAACAACAGAGATTGATGACTTCTTTGAACCTGATGATACGGGGGAGGAATACTTAGCTAGATTGCTAAAATCATCACAGGCAAATGAAACAAACGCAAGACAATTAAAAGATAGTTTAGTCAATGATTTAAAGACAATGATGACTAACTTAGTTGATGAAAACAAAAAGAATCAAATGGCTTTTGCATCTCAATTGACAGACAGTTATGCCAAAACAAGTAAAGATATGGCAGATCAAATAGGCCAGTCTATCTCTGATACTTTACAGGTTCCTCTAGAGAAAATTGCATCAAGTGTACAGCAGGTTAGTGGTGATCAAAGCTCTGCTGTCCAAGAGTTAATGACAGATGTGCTTACTGCATTTATGACCAAATTAGAATCAACTTTTGGTACTCAAATGAATGGTATGAGTGAGATGATGACTCAATCAGTTTCTGCAATGAAAGAAATGCAATTAGGATTCACCCAATTAATTACTGATATGAAGGTGAATAGTGAAAGTTCGACAAAGAGCTTAGAAATCCAAATGTCTAAAATGATTGAAGATATCCAACAAAAGCAAAATGCGATGTCCGATCAAATGAACTCTATGGTGGAGCACTTGTCAAAAGGTGCAGAAAAAATTGGAGAGCAGGGACAATATGCGATTGAACAATTAAATGGAAAGGTTTCTGAGCTGATTGAGCATATGAGTGGAACAATGTCAGGCATGATGGCTGATATTGCTCAACAGCGTATAGAGCAAGATCGTAAAATTGCAGATAATCAGCATAAATTACATGAACAATCTTCAACCCTAATTGATAGCCTTGGGGGAGAAATCAAAGAGTTAATTGTTCAAAGTCAAAATGCAGTTGAAGCTTATAAAAACAATATTCAAAAGCTCAGTCAGGTGACAACAGATAGTATTACCGGAATGAACGACGGCGCAGAAAAAATGCGTCTAGCCTCAGAACAATTTAATATGGCGGGTACATCGCTGATTAGCGTCACTGATAAAACATCACAATTGATTTCAGAAGTAACTACTACATCTACTCATTTGACTAGTGCAAGCAGTAATCTTATTTCGTTGTTGAGTGATTATAAAAACTCTCAGGATAGCGTTAATAAGGCGATCAGTACGCTTGAGGGACTGATTAAGCAAGCGCAATCTGAAACCGGTATGAGTACTAAAATACTTGAAGATATGGTGCAAATGACCACAGCATTGAATCAAGTGAAGAAAGAGATGCAGGATTATCTTGAGCAAGTAAGTGATGTGCTAGTAAAAAGTTTTGAGAGTTTTGGGGCTTCAGTTGAAACAAGCCTGAATCACTCATTGGGCATCTATGATAATACGCTCGACCAAGCAGTTAAACGTCTCTCAAGTGGTGTAGAAGGCTTAGGTAGCTTTGTTGAGGATCTTGAAGATATTGTAAGACAGAAGAAAAACTAAGTCTGGAGTACATGGATCATGCTAGGTAATCGGTACTCTAAAAAGTCACGTCCTAAAGATGAAGGTGAAAAACCTTTTTGGATTTCTTTTGCAGACTTAATGACAGCCTTAATGACTTTATTTCTTGTTGTTATGGCAGTATCACTGATGATCGTAACAAAAAAGATTAATGAGGCGACTCAGGCTGAAGATCAAAGAAGTGCAGAAATTTTAAATATTTGTCAAAGCATCAAGCATAGTGCGAAGTTAAAAGATGCAGGTATTGAAGTCGATTGTAAAAACAATCGTATAAACTTTGGTGAAGCTGGGCGATTTTCACACAATGATTATCGATTGAATGAGGTAGGTCGAAACCGACTAAATAGCATTGTCCCGATTATTCTTGAAGAGGCAAATAATCCGCAAGGCGAAAAATGGTTTAAGCAAATAGTGATTGAAGGTTTTACAGATACAGATGGCTCCTATTTGTATAACTTAAATTTAAGTTTGCGCCGTTCCGAATGGGTCATGTGTAGTTTACTTGATCCCAAATTTAGTTCTGGTCTTTCTTTAACTGAACAGCAAAAAAACCAGGTTAAGCAGCTATTCTTGGCTGGTGGAGTGTCCTTTAACTCAGCTAAAGATAGTAAGGAAGCATCTCGCCGTGTTGAATTGAGAATGCAATTTTATGGCTTAAAAGAAAAAGAAAGTGCAGAGCCTCAACCTCATTTTGTTTCAGCGCCGATTGAAACATGCCAATTGACGCGGTGATATCTATGAGCATAGCGAATTTGAAACGCCGTTTGGAGGAAAAAGTAAGCGGTCATTCAGTTGGAGATGTTACTAATACGAAATTTGTAAAGCCTCAACGACTCCTCAAAACACTTTCTGTGCTTGAGCAGAAGTTTGATGATTTCGAAAATAGTATTCCCTTAGATGAAAAAATTTTTAGGTCAATTAGTAAATTAGAAAGTTCTGGTTTTGAGCACCTTACACGAAGAGATTGGAAAAATTTGGCTTGGGCATTGAGCAAAATATTACCAGGCATGCAAGAAAAGCTTCTCTTCAATGATATTGGTAAAAGGATTATCAGTCACTTCCAACAATCAGAGATCGATCTTATTGGAATCGTTTATTTTCCATTGTTGTACAGCTATTTTGCATTAGAAAATGAAGATGTAAAAGATAGGCCGGTAATTTGGCTTCAATTGAGGGAGATATTAAATACAAAGAGGTCCAGTATTTATAAAGAGTTAAAGCAACCTAAAAAGTGGATGAATACCCTTATTGATTACTCTGAGATTTTATCTAATACACCAACAAAATTATTTGTTAAAAGATTTTTACAAGAGCAAGATACAAGTAGACTTTCAAGTGAATTAGAAAGCTTAAGGATGGCACCTAATAGTTGGTTTTGGGATGATTTAATTCAGTCTTCTATTCAATCTATCAAAACCATGAATGAAGGTGAATATTTCAAAGTTATTCCTCGTTTCTTATCATTGGCTGAGCAAAAAGTCTTATACACTACTGATATTCTGGTTGCTTTGTTAGAGCGTTATGCTCGTACCTTTGAACGAGCCAAAGTTCATGAGGAATTAAAACATTTAGCTTTGAATCATTGGGGAAATCCACAATATGAGTCTTCTGCAGGTTGGAATAATGTAAATGCTGATACAAAAAGAATGGTCATTCAATGGTTTGTAAGAGCTGATCTAGAAGCATTTTTTAAAGTCTTTAGCTATGGTGCAGAAACGCGCAGATTTAATTATTGGATGCGTTTTATTAAACAAGTTTCTCTCTCTGAAATATTTTTGAATGAGGATGCAATTTTTCGTGCAACTCGACAGCAAGAAGAATTTAAAAGGAAAAACCAAGGAAGATTCAAGCGAATTATTGGTAAGAGCTCAGCAGCCAATGCATTTATGATAAAGATTGGTGGTTATTATATTGTAGAGTTCTCTGAACTAAATAATGCTACTTATTTTTATAGAAATCTACCTTACAAACCTTCTAAATCTAATCTACAAGTTGTCAGTATTACAGATTTGAAATCTACAGCAAAGGCTGATTTTTATTTATCACATAATGGTGCTTGGGAGAAATCCTTCGATAATAGATTAAAAAGTCTGGGGATTTATCCAGACTAATTTATAAAAGGTATATTTAAATGAAATTAGCATTTTGGAAAAGAAAGAAAAGCACTGAGGTAGAGCATACAGAACCTGTTCAATCGAATTTCAAATCTTTTACGTATGATGAAGTAGGTATAATTTATTCATATACACAAAATGCTAAAACAGATGCTGATTTCTATTGGGAAAGCTTAGAAGAGGAAGAGCTGGCATATCTCATAGATGAACATTTTGTATTGCCTTGGGAAGAGCTTTTTCAAATTCAGCAAGATTCAGAACATGAAAATGTAATTCATTTACTAAATCTTCCAAAACAGGCTTCTCTTCGTCCAATAATTAGAAGTGAAAGGGGATTAAGTGACCCAGATTTCAAAATCATTTTAGATGGGTGGCTGAACGAAAATAACATTAAGGTTAAAAGTCTTATTCAGCGAGTTGGAGCGATCTTAACGATTGATGGTACAGAACATTTATTGAATGAACCAAATTTTCAACTTGTCGAAAAATTAAAAGAGTTTTCACGTCTAGAAAACAAAGATACGAAACAGAATCAAAAATATTGGGCGAACATCAGAAAACTAGCCAATAAATCTAATGCAAATTTAGATGATTTTTTACGAAAGACATTAGTTCTAGCACCTGATAAATTACAGTTAAATCTTCGAAAAAATTTGATTAGCCAGGAATCTGTTGTAGAAGTTCAGCCTGAATTTGATGAAGCTCCATCAAATTGGCTAAAGACATTTGATCAATATAATAATGTTCAAGATCAATACAGTGTTAGTTTACCTGATGGTGGAATTGCACATGTAGTGATTGAGCCTCAAGTGAAGCAAGTTCTTAATGAAATTAAAAAAATGCCAAACAGACGTATTTCTGGTGAGCGTGCACAAGCATTTTTACACAATCCATTTGCTCAACTAGGTGATGATGCGATTGAAGTTATTTCACCTGAGAGTTTTGAGGAGTCAAAACAGCAAGCAGAAATTTATACTTATACTTTAGAAATAGAAAAAAATTATGATGAGTTAAATCATTATATTTCTGCGAAATTAGAGCTACAAGAGAATTCTGAAAGAGAAAAAAATCCTATTATATTAGAACTATACAATCTAGATCAGACTTATCATTTTATTCAAGCCTATGAGAAAAAATCGCCTATTTTTGTTTGGGCAGGGTATGAAATTGACCGATGTAGTTATTTAGATGATCAAATAGAAGAATTAAAAAGTGACCTAAATCAAATTCAAAAATATCAAGATGAAATACAAGCTCAAAAAGTATTGGATTTGTCGAATTATAGCGGTCGTGTTATTGGTATTGGTGAAGCAGAAAAGCTGAACTCTGAATTTATTAAAAGAGGCAGTGGTGAATCCGAATGGCTGCCACAACATTTAATGGACTTAGAGCAGCAACTGCAAGACGAAGATCTTGATGAAACCATCGAATTGCTTGAGCAACGGATTCAGCAAGCAGAGCAAAACAGTCAAGATGAAGTTGAAATTCCATATACAGATAAAGAAGTATCATTAGATGATGCCAAAAAATTACTAGACCGTTTATATGCTTCCAAGAAAGAAGAGCCAAAAGAGATATTGGAAGAATCTAACGCTAATTCACAGAAAAAGAAAAAAGATACATTATTAATTGCTAATAATATTGATGAAGCTGAATTTACAAAACAGCGAGTAAATCGCTTACTTTTTGATGAGAATAATCCTCCTGTAGCGAGATTACCTACTAGTTTTAGAAGCCAAGAATTTAGTTTAAAGCCGCATCAAGAATATGGAATTGCATGGTTGCAGAATTTACATCAATATGCGCCTGAGCAGGTTAGTGGCTGTCTTTTAGCTGATGATATGGGCTTAGGTAAAACACTTCAGCTCTTATGCTTCATTGGTGAGTATCTTGAAAATGCTAAGGATAAGAAACCAGTATTAGTTGTAGCCCCTGTTTCTCTATTAGAAAATTGGGAAGCAGAAGCAAATCGATTTTTTAGTAGTAAATTTCCCAAAATATTAAGTTTATATGGTGATAACTTAAAAGACAGGAAAATTCCTAAGCATTTGGTCTCAGCACAGTTAAGAGAGAATCATGGTATTACTAATCTATTAGAAGATGATTGGCGTGGTGATGCTGGTATTGTTTTAACAACATACGAGACGATGCGTGATCTTGAATTTTCTCTAGCTCGAGAAGACTGGAGTATAATGATTTGCGATGAGGCACAGAAAATTAAAGTTCCTACAGCAATGGTTACAAAGGCTGCGAAGGCTCAAAAAGCAGATTTTAAAATTGCATGTACAGGTACTCCAGTTGAAAACTCTTTAACCGATCTTTGGTGTCTATTTGATTTTATTCAAGAAAACCTATTAGGTCCCTTAAATGAGTTTGGTACAAACTATCGTAAACCTATAGAAAATACTGAAAATAATAATGAAGCAGCATTATTAAAGCTTCGTGAGTTAATAGCCCCACAAGTTTTACGCAGAATGAAACATGATGTCGCAGATTTACCTGCTAAAACTGAGGTAGAACACTGTAAAAATATTGAAATTTCATTATTGCAAAGACAATTATATATTGATGTGGTTAACCGCTTTAAAAAATTGTCCGCAGAAGGTAATCAGGGGGCGATGCTAACTTCATTACATAGTATGAGAATGATCTGTGCTCATCCATTACAGTTTCAACCAAATGCTACTTTAAGTGACTCTCCGAAGGTAAGTTGGTTAATCGAGACTTTAGAATCTATCAAGCAAAAAAATGAAAAAGTCATTGTTTTTACTGAATTTAGAGACATTCAAGTATTTCTTAAACGAATTCTTTTAGAGAGATTCGGCGTAAACGTTACAACGGTTAATGGTGATTCAAATACAAGTAGTAAAAAAGGCTTAACACGGCAAAATTTGATTGATAAATTTCAAGAAAAATCAGGGTTTAATATCATTATCTTGTCCACTACAGCCGTAGGGTTTGGGGTTAACATTCAACGTGCTAATCATGTGATTCACTATACACGTAGTTGGAATCCAGCGAAGGAAGATCAAGCGACTGACCGAGCATATCGTATTGGGCAGGATAAAGAAGTTTTTGTTTACTATCCAACAGTAGTGGCAGAAGATTTCTTTACTTTCGAAGTAAAATTAGACAAGCTTTTATCAAGTAAGAGAGAACTTGCTGATGACATGCTAAAACCAAATACTGATCTTAAAAATGAGCTATTTGATTTATTAAGTGAATAAACTGGTTTGTAGAATGATCATTAATCATCTGACTGTTCGTGGAACTTTAGAGGCTGCTCAATTGTACTAGCTGAACCTGATCTAAATTAAGTCTTTTCCTTGTGGTTAGACTTTTTTTGCTTAAAAAGGTAGGTAATAAAAAAGCCAATAGATCGTATTGGCTTCTTTAAATTTAAATAAACTTATTCAAATTTATTTACGTTAGCTTTATAAACAACATCACCATTGTCAGTGAGAATTTGATAGTCAACGTATGCAGGGGTGAATGAAATAGAATCTCGTTGATCACGTTGAACGATTATGTACGCATCACCCTTGATGTTTTTTGAACCAAGATTGATACGAGCAATATCCAATTCCTCTTTCTCGCTTAATGGTCCTACTAGGAGTGTTGAGTATTTATTGTTCGACAGATTAATATCTTGAGAATTAGGATCAACTTGGAAATCAATAAGTATTCCTTTTTCTGAGAAATTAAAATATATGGACAAACCGTACGTTTGATTCGTACTCGTTGTCTAGATGTATTTCAGTATGCTCATGAGCCAGTCGGGTGGGCAATTTCCGCATTATATTTTTTAGGCCCAAAAATTGTTGATTTAACAATAATTGAAAAGTTAAAGAAATCATTAGGTGAAGATGATTTTCAAAAGTTTTTAAAAGCTAAAAAGCCGTTGTGGATACAGAAACTGATATTAGAAGTAGAAAAATAATATTTATAAAAATCTGAAATGAAATTTAGCTGATGATCAAGTGATAACACAGAATGCTACGGCATATCTGTCAGTATCAACAGAGTAAAATATTTAAACCTAAATCAGACAAATTTACAGATCGTTCAAAAAATTATTTAGTGTGTACCTGGTGTGCTAAATGCAATATTTTGCACTTAAAGCCATTTTTTTGATGATTAAGTACAAGTCACTGTACTTAATGATAAGTAATGCCAGATTTGCGTTATAAGAGGGAAGTAGCATATCTTTATAAAAGCCTTATAACCATCATAAAAATATGCAATTTCATCGCAGCGACTTTCCTATTTCGATTGCTGAAGCCTTAGGGGATAGGCTTAAACGTGCACGTCTCAATAAAAATCTAACTCAGAATGAAGTTGCTCAATTGGCATGGATATCTAGGCGGACAGTTTTAAACGCAGAGAAAGGTGATGTACGCCTAGCTGATTTAATAGCGATTTTGCAGGCATTGGATTTAGTTGATCACCTAAATTTATTTTTACCTGAACCACCGTTGTCCCCAATACAACTTTTGAAATTACGAGGTAAGCTACGTAAACGTGCATCAGGTAAGACTGAAAAACTTAATAATAAAAGTTCAGAATCCTTGGATTGGTAGCATAGGGGCAAAGCGAGAAAGATATTTTATTTTTAGTTGAGTCTAAAGTTACTGTTTTAGATTCTACTTTAATGAATGCAAGTTATTGATTTTATTTACTGTAGAAGAATTCTACAGACGAGCGAGAAAAATATTTCCTGATTTTTTGAGCTCTGGATAACTGTTTCAGATTCTACTTTAATGGATGCAAGTTATTGATTTTTATTGACTGTAGACGAATTCTACTTTGCATTTTCGCACTGACGATAGACGAGCGAGAAAGATATTTTCTTTTTAGTTGAGTCTAAAGTTACTGTTTTAGATTCTACTTTAATGAATGCAAGTTATTGATTTTTGTTGACTGTAGAAGAATTCTACTTTGCATTTTCGCACTGGCGATAGACGAGCGAGAAAGATATTTCCTGATTTTTTGAGCTCTGAATAACTGTTTTGGATTCGACTTTAATGGATGCAAGTTATTGATTTTGTTGACTGTAGAAGAATTCTACTTCGCATTTTCGCACTGGCTGTATACGAGCGAGAAAGATATTTCCTTTTTAGTTGAGCCTGAATTTACTGTTTTAGATTCTACTTTAATGGATGCAAGTTATTGATTTTGTTGACTGTAGAAGAATTTTCACTTCGCATTTTCGCACTGGCGATAGACGAGCGAGAGAGGTGGTTCCACTTGTTTGAACAACTAAAAGCGTATTTATAAGTGATATTCCGCTCTAGTTAAGCCACCTTGTTTTGTTGGGGTA
>NZ_NHRP01000025.1:0-44609 GCF_002165385.1 Acinetobacter sp. WCHA39 | reverse complement strand
TCAGTAGAGTTAATCCACCCGATCGCAATGGACCCAGGTCTACGTTTTGCGATCCGTGAAGGTGGTCGTACTGTAGGCGCTGGTGTTGTTGCGAAAGTAACTGCATAATCGCTTAGAGTGATAAAAAAACACCCCTTTGGGGTGTTTTTTTATGTCTATTGTTCGACAATCTATCCTTAATTGTGTCCTAAACTGATACCTTGCTGTCCTAAACTGCACTTAATTCATCGCAATAAAACCGTAATATAAAACACAAGAAAATGAACAAAAGTACTAAATGGAAATTTTCCATTTAAAAGGAGTCAACAGCATGAATGCTAAGGTCAATATTTCAAACCGCGCTGGCGCTAGTTTTCCTGTACGCCGAATGGATTTTGAGTTTGGCGAAGTTCCACGGTATTGGGCAAATGGAGATGCTGCTTTAACTCATTTTATGACTGCACTTTCAGCACTGTTTCCAGAGGGTGAACAATTTTTTGTGAATAGTACCCGTGCAGTTAGAAATGATCCAAAAGTTGCTGATCCTCGATTACAAAAAGAAATTAGTGCTTTTATTGGACAAGAGGCAATGCATTCAAAGGAACACTTGGCCTTTAATGCAGCTGCGCAAGCTTATGGTTATGATGTGCGCAAATTGGAGGCACAAACAGGTAAAGTGATTCAGTATGGCGTTGCTATAAGTACTAAATTATTAAAACCATTTGGTTTTACAAAAGAGATGATTGGTTTAACGGGTACTTGTGCCTTGGAGCATTTTACATCAACGATTGCTGAAGAACTATTGTCTAACCCAGATATTCAATCCATGTTTATGGATGAGACCATGTACCATTTATGGATGTGGCATGCAGTTGAAGAAAATGAGCATAAAGCGGTGGCATTTGACGTTTATGAAGCGATGTATGGGCAGGGATTTAAAGCGTATTTTATGCGTTCATTAGCTTTAGTGATTGCAATGGGTTTAATTTTTATTACCCAGTCATATTTCACTGCGACTCTTTTAAAAACTGATGGCAGACTTACATGGCGAGATACCAAATATATGCTCAAGTTCATGTATGGCTATAAAGGTTTTATGACACGTCAAATTCCAAAGTTACTGGCATTTTTAAGACCAAAATTTCATCCGAATGATGATGATACAACAGCATTATTGAATAAATGGCGTGCTGAATTAGGCTTTAATATGAGTTAACTAAAATGGGCAATTAAAATTGCCCATTTTCTTATTCAAATTTTGTATTAAATTGCTGATAATCTGCATCAGTATTTTATAGGGTAAAAGTCTGTGATCCGATTGATGCAAGAGAGCGATTTAGACAGTGTTGTTGCAATTGAGCGCTTAGTACAAACACATCCTTGGTCGAAGCAACAATTTCAAGAGTCTTTAGCTTCCTATCAGTGCACGGTCTATGAGCAGTCGAATCAGGTTGTTGGGTTCTGTATTTTACAGCCTGTTCTAGATGAGGCCAATTTATTACTGATGGCGATTCATCCAAGCCAACAGGGTAAAGGTCTTGGATACGAGTTGTTAGATTATTCAATTCAACTTTTAAAAAATGATCCGATTCAAATTTTTTTAGAAGTACGTGAAAGCAATCTTGCTGCAATTCGTCTGTATGAAAAAACGGATTTTCATCAAATAGACTTACGCAAAAATTATTATCCAAATTTAGATGGTACAAAAGAGCATGCTGTGATTATGGTCAAAACATGCACTGATGATTTTGCTGCTTTATTTAATAATTAAGTTATCCCATTCCGATGGTAGTGTTGTCATTAATGAATTTCCAAGTTGATGAATCTCTTTTTCTGAGAGTGGGCGGTTAAGACGACGCCATTGTCCATCTAATAATAATTCCAGTGGCGTATATTGTGATTTGTAGTTCATTTTAGCTGAGTGAGGCACCCAATAACCTAAATATAGATAATCTAAATTTAAAGTGCTGACATATTCAATTTGTTTAAGAATCGCAAAAACACCAAGTGAACGACGTTGTTCTTGAGGATCAAAAAAAGTATATACAGCAGAGAGACCATCATCCAGTAAGTCACAAGTAGAAACGGCAATAAGTTTCTGATCATCCCAAAGTTCAATGAAAAAACTTTCTGTACAACTGTGAACGAGGAATTTTTCAAACTGATCTAATGTTGCTGGATACATATCGCCATCTGCATGACGCTCGTTAATATAACGCTCATACAAATCATAATGCTGTTGAGTGGCTTGTGAAGTTGGCAAAATACTCATTTTTAAATCTTGATTACGTTTCCATGCCTTCTTCTGGCTACTATTCATTTTAAATTCTTGAATTGGAACGCGACAAGACAAACATTGGCGACATAAATGGCATTCGGGACGATAGACAAAATCGCCACTACGTCTAAAACCGACACGCGAAAGTTCAGACAATGTCACCACATCAATGCGGTGAATTGGATCTAAAAATACCATTCGAGCTGATTTGTTATCGAGATAACTGCAGTCGTGTGGCGGTGTTATGTAGTACTGTAAGTCATTTAAAAGGGACTTGGGTTGGTATGATTTCATTAATCTCCCTCCAAGGTGTTAATCCATTAACCGTCTAATTTTGCAAAAACTGCTATTGTTTTACTTGAAAATACACGTTCTTGATAACTTTTCCAATTGATAGAGGGGGCAATAATTACATCTTGTAACGATTTTAGATATGTCTGGCGAGAAATTGTACTGGCTCCCAGACTCAGGAGATGATCGTTAACCAGTTGGCAGTCGATCCACGGCAACTGATTTTCCTGTCCAATCAGCATCAGGGTGTAGAAAGCCATCTTGGAAACATCAGTTTCGGTGCTAAACATGGACTCACCAAAACAGCCTTTACCTATCGTTACGCCATATAGTCCACCAACTAATTTTTCTTGTTGCCAGACCTCAATGCTGTAGGCATAACCCGCCTTAAATAGAGAACAATAGCCTTCGATTATATCTTCATTTATCCAGGTTTCATCAGCATAGCTACGGGGGAGTGAACATGAGCGTATTACATCTTCAAAAGCATGATTCACTGTAATTCGATAATCATGTTTTTTCATATTTCGAATTAATGATTTACTGGGTTTATATGCATGTGGCTGAATAATGCAGCGTGGTTCAGGACTCCACCAACAAATTGGTTCATCTTCGTTAAACCAAGGGAAGAGACCATGTGTATAGGCCTCAAATAATGTAGCAGTTGATAAGTCTGCGCCAATACAAATAAAGCCATGTCCTTCTGGATCGGCTTCAATAGGATCTGGGAAAATATATTTTGATAAAGGCAGCGCTTGCATAGTTGCTAAAGTGAATAAGAATGATTCTAAATTAACGCAACTAGAGCGCGTTGACAATCTATTCTAAATTGTCAACGCAAGGGAATATAGAGATTACTTCAAATTGTCGAGATATTTTTCAGCATCCAAAGCAGCCATACAGCCTGAACCTGCTGAAGTGATTGCTTGGCGGTAGATACTATCTGCTACATCACCTGCGGCAAATACGCCTTCAATAGAAGCGGCTGTAGCATTACCAGCAGTTCCACTGTGCACCTGAATATAACCATCACGTAGGTTTAATTGACCATCAAACATTCCTGTATTCGGTTTATGTCCAATTGCAACAAAGAGACCTTGTACTTGAATATCTTGTGTTGTTTCATCTTGTGTAGATTTAATGCGAACAGAAGTTACACCTGTTTTATCACCTAGAACTTCATCTACTTGATGATTCCAAATAATACTGATCTTACCTTCTTTCTCTTTTGCAAAGAGATGATCTTGTAAGATCTTTTCAGAACGCAAGCTATCGCGGCGATGAACCAAAGTAACGTGAGCAGCGATATTCGATAAATAAAGCGCTTCCTCAACAGCCGTATTACCACCGCCTACAACCATCACATTTTGGTTTTTATAGAAGAAACCATCACAAGTCGCACAAGCACTTACACCTTGACCCATAAATGCAGCTTCAGATTCAAGACCTAAATATTGTGCTGTTGCGCCTGTAGCAATAATAAGCGCATCGCAAGTATACTCTTCCATATCACCTTTTAACACAAATGGACGCGTTTTAAGGTCTACTTCGTTGATGTGATCATAGACAATTTCTGTACCGAAACGTTCTGCATGAGCTTGCATACGCTCCATTAACACAGGACCAGTTAATCCTTCAGGGTCACCAGGCCAGTTATCAACTTCAGTGGTCGTTGTTAATTGACCACCTAATTGCAAGCCTGCAATCAGTGTCGGTTTAAGGTTGGCACGCGCTGCATAAACTGCCGCGCTATAACCTGCAGGACCAGAACCCAAAATAATTAACCGTGAGTGACGAGCGCTCATTAAAGAACATCCTTTTTATATTGAAACTTTTAAAATTATACGTGAATCCACAGGGGAGTGGGTTGGATAATATTGATATACTTAATCGAATTGAGCTATATCATGGAGAGCATTTACTGATATTTCATCAATGTTTGCAACAACAATGGATGTTAACAACAACAGTAAACAATCGTGCATCTTTTTTGTAAGAACGAGTGCATAATATAAAACTTATTGATCAAGGTCAGTTAGACCTTAATCGATACCTACAAATAACAAATTGGGTTACAGGACTGTATATGGCTGCGGTGTCAAGTGTTTATGCACAACGCTTTTTAATGACATTATTTTTGATTTCTTTTGGCATTTATCTATTTCTTGCCACAGTAACCTACACACCTTTTGATCCAGGTTGGATGCATATTTCCAGTGATACGCAACAGGTCTCAAATGCAAGTGGTGTTGCAGGTGCTTGGATTGCAGACTTGTTATTCGGTTTTTTAGGATGGGCAAGTTTGTTCATTCCTTTATTTCTATTTATCGAAGCAATTCAAGTATGGTGGCCTAGAAGTTTTTTAAATCGCCCATTCCGTTATGCAGCACAGTTCTTCTTGATTCTGTCCATTTCTAGTTTGTTGTATCTACATTGGAATGTTCCAGCAGATACTTTAGAAAATGCAGCAGGTGGTATTATTGGTTATGAGTTGGGTCAGAGCCTTTCTCAGCTTTTAACCATTTATGGTGCAACATTTTTTTTATTTGCTTTCAGTATTTTATTATTCACTTTAGCTTTTGGTATTCAATGGAATAAAACTTGGGCAACATTAAAAAATACGCCAGCATATTTACAAGATTTGTTCTATAAAAATATACCTCAACACGAATCTGCTTATGATTTGACTGAACAATTAGCCTCAACAGAAACACCAACTATAAAGCAAAAAGCTCCACTCCAAGCGGCGGATTCAAATATTGTAGAGGCGAATGATACAGCCCAAAGTACACAGCACAGCATTGCAGCTAAAACAGCATCGACAGACAATGCACATCATCAATTATTAGCCGAAAAACTATTTGCTGATGTTGTTGCCAAAGAGCAGCAAAGTGTTCAATCACAAGAAGTATTATCAACAGAAGACTTTGAGCAGACTTTAAAACAAGCACATCAACTTGCAGCCGATAGTCAGCGTTTAATTCAAACAGGTGAAGTATGGCGTGCATTACAACATGATGATGCGAGCCATAAACAAGAAATTGATGCACTTTTGCGAGCGGCAGATGATGCTATAAATCCTTCATCTCAATATGTACACGCAGCAACGGAAGTTTCTTCTGCGGCAGCGCAACGTCCTCATCAGAGTCCAGTCGATTGGAATGATGACCAAATATTTGATGAATTATTGGCTGCTGTTCCTAATAGTAAAACGGCTACGGATGTACATAAGCCATTTATTCAAGAAACGCGATCAACGGCAAAAATTGAAAGTGATGAAATTGACTTTGATATTGAGTTAGATTCAACAGAAGTTCAATCTGTACCGCAAGCAACGGCAGTTCAGTCGCATCATATGATCAAAAATATGATCTCTGATGATAAGCAAAGTATTTTGGATGAAAGTTTTGATGAATTTGATGAATTTGATGATTTGTTAATTGAAGACAAACAACAGCAATCTGTATTGCAAACTCCGAGCTCGAGCTACGCGCAGTCTTCGGCTTTTGTAAAAGCACCTATTGAGATTGAAACACCTAAAGAAAGTTTATCAAAAGAAGCATTTATTGAAGCATGGCAAGAAACTGCGGGTAAAGTTGAAGAAAATTTTGATATCGAAGATGATTTTGATTTAGATGCGCCGTTAACAGATTCTTTTGGTCGGCCGATGTCTCGTGCGATGCAAGTGGCTCAAAAACGTCGTGATTTACCAACTTTGCCAGGTTTAGAATTATTGGACGAGGTAGACCCGAATAAAAAGGTGAACTTTACAGCTGAACAATTAGCTCGTTTGTCTGAACTTCTAGAAATTAAATTACAAGAGTTTAATGTCAAAGCTCAAGTAGTGGAGGCTCAACCTGGGCCTGTCGTGACACGTTTTGAACTAGATCTTGCACCGGGTGTAAAAGCATCTAAAGTGACCAATATTTCGCGTGACTTAGCACGTTCAATGTCAATGGCATCTGTTCGTGTGGTTGAGGTGATTGCTGGAAAACCTTATATCGGCATTGAAGTCCCAAATAGCAGCCGTGAAATGGTTCGACTGATTGAGTTGTTAAAGACACCTGCATTTGAAGACCCAGCGGGTTTACTTTCGATGGCGATGGGTAAAGACATTTCAGGTAATCCTGTGATTACTGATTTGGGTAAAGCACCACATATGTTAGTTGCGGGAACAACTGGTTCTGGTAAGTCAGTAGCTGTTAACTCAATGATTTTATCGATGTTGTTAAAATACACGCCTGATCAATTGCGTTTAATTCTAATCGACCCAAAACAGCTTGAATTAGCTAACTACAATGATATTCCACATTTATTAACACCTGTTGTTACTGATATGAAAGATGCTGTAAGCGCATTGAATTGGTGTGTAAATGAAATGGAACGTCGTTATAAGCTAATGTCTTTTCTAAAAATTCGTAAATTGGCTGACTATAACCGCAAAGTTGAAGAAGCGATTGCCAATGGTGACGATTTGATTGATCCGACTTGGAAAGCTAGTGATTCAGTTGTAGGGGAGCGTGCACCACGATTAGCTCCTTTACCATCGATTGTGATTGTTGCAGATGAATTCGCTGACATGATTATGCAGGTTGGTAAAAAAGCTGAGGAGATGATTACCCGTCTGGCACAGAAATCCCGTGCGGCAGGTATTCATTTATTACTTGCGACACAGCGACCATCTGTAGACGTGATTACAGGTTTGATTAAGGCGAATATCCCAACACGTGTTGCATTACGTGTAAATAGTAAAATTGACTCTCGAACAATCCTTGATGCAGGTGGGGCAGAAGATCTATTAGGGCACGGTGACATGCTATTCTTAGGACCAGGTAAAATCGAACCTGAGCGTGTGCATGGTGCGTTTATTAGTGATGATGAGGTGAACCGCATCTGTGACGCTTGGCGTGAACGTGGTGAGCCTGATTATGTTGATGAAATCTTAACCCCATTTGATGAAGAACCAACCTCACGTGGTTTTGAAGATGGTGATGGTGATCCTAATCGTGATGCACTTTATGATCAGTGTGTTTCTTTTGTACTTGAAACGCGCAAGGCTTCAACATCATCGTTACAACGTAAATTTAGTTTGGGGTATAACCGAGCTGCACGAATTATTGATCAAATGGAAGAGAACGGGATCGTAAGTTCAATGGGAGCTAACGGCAAACGTGATATTCTCGTTTAATAAGAATATTACACTAATAAAGCCCCTCTTTAGGGGCTTTATTGTTATAGGTTTATCAATTTTATATAGTAATAATCACGTTTTTTATTTAAGCTTATTGTTTAAAAATACAAGCTAAAGGGTGAGCCATGTTTGTTGCATTATGTACACTCATTTTTATTCATTTTTGTGCGCTTATCACTCCAGGGCCTGATTTCTTCTTAGTCTCTCAAACTGCTGTCAGCCGTTCTCGTAAGGATGCAGTATTGGTTGCATTTGGTATTTGCTTGGGGGCAATGGTTTGGTCACTTTTAGCATTGATGGGACTGAATATTATATTTGAAAAGATGGCTTGGCTAAAACAAGGCCTTTTAGTCGCTGGTGGTTTATATTTATGTTGGTTGGGATACCAAATGCTTCGTTCAGCTTTTTCAAAAGGTGAGCAAAGTATCAAACAGATAGTATTACCTCAGTCGCCTTATTTGTTTTTTATGAAAGGTTTACTCACTAACTTATCGAATCCTAAAGCAGTGATTTATTTTGGCAGTGTATTTTCATTATTCTTAGCCAATCCTTTATTTGATCAGCATCACTCTTTGCTTTTTATTATTATTGCGATAGAGACCTTGCTGTGGTTCTTGGTGGTAGCGTTTGTATTCTCATTGCCTACATTCAGAACAGCATATCAAAATTTTGCAAAATGGATTGATGGTATTTCTGGTGGGATTTTTACCTTACTGGGCGTTTATTTGATTGGTAGTCGATAAAATAAAGAGATAAAAAAGCCTGCTTTAAGCAGGCTTTTTTATCTTAAGCAAATTTTGCTAATACTTCTAAGAAGCCGTCTTTTTGACGTGGAAATTGAGCGATCACGTCATGAATACGCTGTCCTTCAGGATTAGTCGCATTTAAATCACGACCATCAGCTAAAAATTTGGTGATCAAGCGCTCATAGTCGAAGGGACGCATATGTTTGAAAGCATGATAGAGCACATGGAAGTCAGCATTGACATCTGCTGGTGGAAGTTGGTTGAGGTAGGCAAAAACACGCTCATCTGACCATTCTTCATTGAAAGTTGCTGGCTGTGATAATGCCATGACAATCTCCTCAGTCTTAAAATAATAAAGGCAAAATACGGGACTGAATAATTAACAAAGCATGGCTTTGTTCAGTCGCAATGTATTTTGCCTTTATTTGTGAAAAATCGCTAATGAAAAAACTTCTATCGATCTTCAGGTAAATTGATATTCATTTCTAACATTTCGATATTTGCTTCTGAACGAACTTGCATTTGAATGTGCTGTTCATCTACACCACGAACGTAACGACTGACCACTTGCATGATTTCTTTTTTCATTTGGTCAATTTTGTCTTGGCTTAAGCGACGACCTAAACCTTGTTCAGATGCAACAATAACTTTTAAGCGATCTTTGGCAGTTTGTGCACTTGATGGTTTTTCATCACTGCTAAAAAGTTTACTCCAAAATCCTGCCATAATTACGCTCCAAATAGTCTAGCTAACCAACCTTTTGGCTGTACTGCAATATGTCGATAAGGACGATCTTCGCCTAGGAAACGAGCGACTAAATCATCATAGGCTTGCCCAGCTTTAGTTCCATCATAAAGAATTACGGGCTTACCTTCGTTCGATGCTTGAAGTACGCTTGGACACTCAGGAATAACACCCAAAGTCGGAACACGTAAAATATCTTTTGAAATATCATCAATCGTTAACATTTCTTGTTTGTCAGCACGTTCAGGGTTGAAACGTGTGATACAGAGATGTTTACGGATACGGCCTTCGTTGTGTTCAACTTTTTTAGTTTTACTATCAAGCATACCAATAATACGATCAGAGTCACGTACTGATGAAATTTCTGGGTTTGTCACAATGATTGCTTCATCAGCATGATACATTGCCAAGACCGCGCCACGCTCAATACCCGCAGGTGAGTCACAAATGATGTAATCAAACTCTTGAGATAGTTCATCAATGACACGTGCAACACCTTCATCGCTCAAAGCGTCTTTATCACGTGTTTGAGATGCTGGAAGAATGTATAGGTTTTCGATTTCTTTATCACGAATCAGGGCTTGTTGTAAGCGAGCTTCATTATTGATGACATTGACAAAGTCATAAACGACACGGCGTTCACAGCCCATGATCAAATCGAGATTACGTAAACCTACATCGAAATCAATCACAACAGTTTTATGACCACGTAGGGCTAAACCTGTTGCAAAAGATGCGCTTGTTGTAGTTTTACCTACACCACCTTTGCCTGACGTTACGACAACAATTTTGGCCACCGAATCCACTCCTATTTATGGTCATACGGCCCTAAAAGGGCTTTTTGGGTGTTTAACAAGTTAAATTAAAACTGTAAGGCTTCAAATTCAAGCTCTTGCTTGTTATTTAAATAAATATGTACGGGTTTTTTGATCATATCTTTAGGAATATCATCTGCGACACAATATGTCCCTGCGATCGAGATTAACTCTGCTTCTAGTGAATGACAAAAAATTCGAGCTGATGTGTGCCCACCTGCGCCTGCAATGACTCTACCACGAGCATTGCCATAAATGTGAATATTTCCAGACGCAATGACTTCAGAGCCACTATTCATACCCGCATTCAAGATAATATCACCTTGCTCCTGTACCAAACATTGTCCAGTACGCAAAATCTCATCATGATACGAGGTGATATGCGTAGTCGGTGTTTGTTTTTGTGGTGTTTGTATTTCTTGAGTTTCAGTATTTTTTTCAGGTGCTTGAGCAACGACTTGCTCTTTTGATGCTTTGATACGCTGTAAAGGTTGATCAGCAGGCAGTACAGGAAATTGAATCGCCCGAGCTTCATCACCTAAAATTCCATCAATTACCGCCATTGGCTGTAACCCAAGATCAATCAGCAATTGAATTAAGGCAATCAGTTCTTGTTCAACGGTACTGTCAATAATGACTAATGTTCCAAGATAAGAACCTTCATTGAGGGTGCTTGTAAGTTGCTGGCGGATCGCATTATGGTCATTTGTGTCGAATGTTAATCGACTAAAATTCACCATTCTGCCCGTAATCCGTATATCAGCCATAATTTATCCTTAAGGGCTTTTTTAAGCACTCTATTGTGTTAAAGCATGTTGTAAATAAAAGCAAATGCTAGAACAAATTACAGGAATTCTCTAGCTAGATTGGTAAATTTTCTTGTAATCATTCTGCTTTTTTATCCAATTGATCATATTCACGTAAAGTTTGCTGCCATTGTTTGACTTTGACTTGTTTTCGTATGGCTGCAAGACTTTCAAATACCACTGATTCGACCAATTCTTCTAAGTATTTATTATCAATATTCAATTCACTGACTTTTTCTGCAATAAATACATAATTCTCATTGGGTTGATTTACAGATCCGTTAGTAAACGGTTCAATTAAACCTGCACTGATATTTTCACCCAAACGCTGTCCTATACTTTGAATTTGCTGTTCAATTCGCCCACCTACGATTGGGATTAGACGTAATAATTGAGTTAGCTCAGGCGTATCTTCAATGGCTTGATTAACAATAATCCCTACTTTTTGCGTAATGATCGGTTGTTGTGCTTGTAACGTTTTTGCTAAAGATTCTTGCAATATAGAAGAAAGGGCAACGGTAAATAATTGACGATGATGATCCACTAACTCATGAATAATATCTTTATGACTTGAACTGGTTTCTAGCTCCTGTCGGACGCCATCTACAACTGTAATCACCACACGATCTGACAATTCTTCCATAACGACACTGTAATAAAAAAGTGCCTTAATTCGAATATTATCTGGAACGACTTTATAACCTAGTTCATGTAAACGATAGGCAATGATACCTGCGCGGAATAAACGTAGAAAACGTAAATGGGGAATAATCGCTAAGATTTCATACCAATGAATAAATGGAAAAAACCACCAACGAGCATGGTGTTTATTCACAATCGCAATTGCCCATCGCACGGCAAGTTCAGTGATTAAAAAAATAATAAACCATGCTTCGGTGATAATCACCCAAGGGTGCAGATAGCTACGATAGAATTCAAGTACACCAGCTAAATGGATCGTATTAAAAAACCATTCGCCAATATTACTCATTAAAAAAAAGTTCATGCCTAAGCAGAACAAATTAAAAACAATAATAAACACCATGAAAATGTCATAAACCAGAAACAGTTTAAAAAACTTACTGTTTGGATTTACAAGGTTATATTTAGAGTTTTGTTTTGAGTCCTGCTGAGTCATGTGGTGAGTCAATTCCTAATCAGACTATTGATAATATTTAGATTTCATTTGTGAAATCAGTTGGTCTTTCTCTGTCCAAATTTGGTCGACCCATTGCTGGAAGCGTTCGCGGTAGATTGGATCATCTTCATAATTTCCACCCAGTACCCAATCTGGAATTTCTATTTTACGTAAATCCACAGCAATACGTGAAACATTGCCTAGCCAGAAATCACCATAATCTGGTGCACCATCAGGATAGACAATGGTCATATCAACCAAAGCATCAATCTTATCGCCTAAGATGTTTAAAGCCAATGCCAAGCCACCTGCTTTTGGCTTAAGTAAGTTTTGGTAGGGTGATTGCTGTTTTGCTTGTTTTTCTGCGGTAAAGCGAGTGCCTTCAAGATAATTGAGTAGTGTAAAAGGCTGACTTAAGAGCTGTTCACAGGCTTTACGTGCTTCTAACATATCGCGATGTTTCAGTTCTGGGTTTTTAGCCACTTGTTCCTTTGAGTGACGTTTCATCATTGGGAAACCCAAAATCTTAAAGGCTTGCCCAACAAAAGGAATAAAGATGAGTTCCCATTTGGTAAAGAAGCGGGTAAGTGGCATACGTGTGAGACCAAAATATTGATTTACTGTGGTGTCAACCCAACTTTGATGATTACAAATCATCATATAACGACCTTGTAAATTCAGATCGAGCTTTTCATCAATACTAATTTCCCATTTAAGATTTGGTAAGACTTTTTCAATCAGTTGATTATTTACCCCAATCCAACTATTCGCCAACTGAATATTGGTTTCATCTACCTTTTTTGATTTTTTAAATAATTTTGTAAAACCAAGAGCAAGAACAGGAGGACCATGTAAAAAAGTACTTCCTGTGATTACGGAACCAACAGTAAGTCCTTTAGTTACCCTTTCTAATAACGATACTTTTTTATTTGTGGTAGACATAAATCAAACCTTGGGTGCTAATTTTCGATAAAACAATCCTTTTAACTATAAACAACAGATGTTTAAATACAACTGTATATTTTTAAATGTTCACAATTTTCATATATTCCAGTACTTATAGATACAAAATCTGGGAAATTAAAATTTTTACCATAGAAGACTTAGATGATTACTTAATTTTTAATAATGTGACTTATTTACCATAAGTGTATTGTTATGCAAAATGATAAACAGTGGAGAGAATGTGAGTATAAGATCAAGAAAAGTGCATCAAAATATTACAAAAATATAAATAAACTGTTTGTTATTAACAAAATATCAATGGTCTGGCTTGATTTTCTCATTCATTATTTGTTCAGACAACAAAATACATAGACAGGAGCTACGCAATGCGTGCATTAGTAATTTCAACATTGGTAGGGGCTGGATTGGTACTTTCTGGTTGCCAAACAATGAGCGGACAAGGTAATGATATCGGCGGTGTTTCATACGACAAAGCTGCTTTAGGTACATTAATTGGTGCGGCGGCTGGTTACGGTGTTTCTAAAGGTATTAACAACGGTAGCAGCAGCCAAAACAACCGTGCAATTGCAATCGGTGCGATTCTTGGTGGCGCAAGTGGTTTATATCTCGATAACAAAGAGAAAAAATTACGTGAGCAAATGGCAGGTACAGGTGTTGATGTAAGTCGTAATCCAGATGGTTCTGTTCAATTGATCATGCCGGGTAGCATCACCTTTGATACCAATAAATCAAACATCAAACCAAACTTCTACGGTACTTTAAACAAAGTGGCGCAAACTTTAGCTGAAGATAACAAGAGCGCAATCTTAGTTACTGGCTACACAGACAATACTGGTAATGATTCAATCAATATCCCATTGTCTCAAGCACGTGCTCAATCAGTTAAAAACTATTTAGCAAGCCAAGGTGTTTCAAGCAGCCGTATTGATGCGCAAGGTTTAGGTTCTTCTAATCCTATCGCTTCAAACGCAACTGCTGCTGGTAAAGAACAAAACCGCCGTGTAGAAATTAGTATTTATGCAAAACAGTAATTATTACTGATTTAGAAAAACCACCTTCGGGTGGTTTTTTTTTATTGTGTCGAACAGCTTGCGACAAGCTGTGGCGTGTCATTTGTATAAGGCATCATAATTTATACAGATCCCAAGATTTACTATTGGGATTCTAAAACAGAGATGTCTATAATCATGCTCGAAAACGTGAGAGGTATTACGAGATGTCATCTGCCAGTCAACTCAATGACAAGCAACTTGAAGCGATGAAATATGTTCAAGGGCCATTGTTGGTGCTCGCAGGTGCGGGTTCAGGTAAAACCTCAGTGATTACACGAAAAGTTGCTTTTTTGGTACAGCAATGTGGTATTCCAGCACATCGTATTACTGCCATGACCTTTACCAATAAAGCCGCACGTGAAATGAAGGAGCGTGTCGCTAAGTTATTGTCACGTGAAGAAGCAAAAGGACTCTCAGTTTCGACTTTCCATACTTTTGGCTTAAATTTATTGCGTTTAGAATTAAAAAACTTACCTCTTAAAGCCAATTTTTCGATTTTAGATGCAGACGACTGCAAACGAATTCTGATGGACTTAATGCAGCGCGATAATATGTCGGGCGCAGAAAGTAAAGAACTCATCGCCAAAGCAATGAAGAAAATTTCTGATTGGAAAAATGACTTGGTTGTGCCGGAACAGGCACACTCAACTTGTGAAACTGTTGAAGATGTACAACTTGCTCATTTGTACCAACTCTACGAGCGCAACTTACGTGCATATAATGCCGTAGACTTTGATGATCTGATTGTGATGCCAACACGTTTACTCCAAGAAAATGCTGAGGTGCGCGATAAATGGCAGAATCGTGTGCGTTATTTATTGGTCGATGAATATCAAGATACCAATACGGCACAATATACCTTAGTGAAGCTGTTGGTTGGTGTGATGGGACAGTTTACTGCCGTTGGTGATGATGACCAATCCATTTATGCGTGGCGTGGTGCAAAACCTGAAAATATGGCGTTGTTGAAAGATGATTTCCATAACTTAAAAGTGATTAAGCTTGAACAAAACTATCGTTCAACCAGCCGAATCTTAAAAGCAGCCAATGCTGTTATTGAAAATAATCCACATATTTTTGATAAGAAGCTGTGGAGTGATAAAGGGCATGGCGAGACCATTCGGATTATTACTTGTTTAAATGATGATGATGAGGCAGAGCGTGTTGTTAAAGATCTCATCACGCATAAATTGATGAATGGGAAAAATTGGAAAGATTATGCGATTTTATATCGTGGTAACTTCCAAGCACGTGTTTTAGAAACACAACTTCGCCAAATGCAAATCCCTTATAAATTATCAGGTGGGCAATCATTCTTTGCTCGTGCTGAGATTAAAGATGTGATGAGCTATTTACGTCTCATTATTAATCCTGAAGATGATAGTGCTTTCTTACGAATTATTAATACACCGAAGCGTGCAATTGGGCCTGTCACCTTAGAGAAACTAGGACTATTTGCACAAGAAAATACCTTATCGTTATTAACAGCTTCTTCAGATCAACGATTGTCGATGGTATTGCCTAAGAAAGCTGCGACTCAATTACATGAGTTTGCTGATTTTATCGCAACATTTACCCGTGAATTGTTAGACGATGATGAGCCTGTACCTAAAGTTCGTCAAATGATCAACGAAGCGGGTTACATCGATTATGTACGTGAGCAAGCAGCAACACCTGCTCAAGAAAAAACCAAAATCGATAATATTGAGAGCCTCTATACCAGTATCCAAAATCTGATTAATCGTACTGATGATGTCGATGAAAAGAATATTGAAAGTGTGATTCGTAAACTGGTATTGCTCGATATGTTAGAGCAGCAGCAAGAAGAAGAGGACACGGATAAAGTGAACTTATTGACGCTACATGCTGCAAAAGGATTGGAATTTCCTTATGTGTACATGATTGGCTTGGAAGAAGAGCTATTACCACATAAAAACTCGATTGCTTCAGAAACCATCGAAGAAGAACGCCGTTTAATGTATGTGGGCATTACCCGTGCTCGACAAGGGCTTACCTTGACACTTGCTGAGCAGCGTAAAAACGGTGGTCAAATGCGTCAAATGACCCCAAGCCGTTTCTTAGACGAATTGCCACAAGATGATCTAGAGTGGCACGGTCGTAAAAAGAAACTCGCACCGAATGTTGATCCGAAAGAGCAAGCTCAGCAATATCTCGCGAATTTAAAAGCATTATTGAAACGTTAAGAAATAGTAAGTAGGAAGTTGTAATGAAAGTTCAAGTTAAAGTATTAGATGCTCGTTTAGGTCAAGAATGGGCGTTGCCTTCTTATGCCACAACGGGTTCAGCAGGTTTAGATTTACGTGCCTGTTTAGATACTGCAATTGATATTGCGGCTGGTGAAACGGTCTTAGTCAAAACAGGCCTAGCAATTTATATCGAAGATCCAAACTTTGCAGGTTTAATTTTACCACGTTCAGGTCTTGGTCATAAACATGGTATTGTATTAGGGAACTTGGTCGGTTTGATTGATTCCGATTATCAAGGTGAATTGATGATTTCTGTTTGGAATCGTGGGCAAAGTACATTCCGATTAGAACCAGGTGAACGTTTGGCTCAATACGTTTTAGTTCCTGTGGTACAAGCTGAATTTGAACAAGTGCAAGAATTTGTTGCGACTGAACGTGGTACAGGTGGTTTTGGACATACAGGTCAACACTAATACTGCTTTCATTATCAATTTAAATGCAATGCTTTGCTTAAAAGCATTGCATTTTTGATATTGATTGTTCTTTGGATTTGTATTAAAAAGCAGCTGACAAATTATTTTAATTTTTCTGAACAAGGGTTAACTAATTTCTGAATAGTTCTGTTTTTTTTGAATCAGCTAATGATTATAAAAATAGGGGTTCACTGTGAATACAAAATATACATTTCCTCTGAGTATTTTTCGTGCTTATGATATTCGCGGAAAATTAAATCATTTAACACCTCATGTAATTCATTCAATTGGCTATGCTTTAGCACAACAATATAAAAATGCAGGACAATATCAAGTCGTTATTGGGTATGACGCACGTCTAACGAGTCCGACTTATGCCAATATTATTCAACAGATTTTTCAAACACAGGGTTTAACAGTCACCAACATTGGATGTTGCTCATCGCCCATGATGTACTATATCGCGCGTGATTTTGGTGGGAATGGAATTATGGTAACCGCAAGCCATAATCCTAAATCTGATAATGGGATTAAATGGATTTTACAAGGAGAACCACCTAGCCCTGAGATTATTCAACAGGTCGGTTTAGCAGCTCAATTTGCGTTAAAAACAATTGAAAAGAATAGTGATCTACAAGAATTATCGCATCATATTATTCCTGAATTTTGTTTAAAATATCAACAATCATTATTAAGTGATATTCAGCTAAAACGCCCTTTAAAAGTTGCATTAGATGGTTTACATGGTGCAGCAGGTCGTTGTGCAAAACTCGTCTTAGAGAAGTTAGGTTGTCAGGTTATCGCTTTACGTTGTGAAGCCAATGGGAATTTTCCTGATCATGCCCCAGATCCCTCACATGCGGAACATTTAAAACAGTTGCAAGCGGCTATCCTTTTGGAAAAAGCAGATATTGGTATTGCCTTGGATGGTGATGGTGATCGGGTCGTTATTTTGGATGAGCTTGCCCATATTATTAGTCCAGACCGCTTATTGTCTTTATTCGCACAAATTTGTTTAAAACAGCATCCTCAAAAAGAAATCGTATTTGATGTGAAATGTTCACAAATGGTGGCTGAGACGGTACAAAAACTTCATGGCCAAGCCAAAATGATTCGTACAGGAAGTAGTTTCTTGCGCGCATATTTATCTCAATCAAAAGGCAATGCCGTATTTGGGGGAGAGTATGCGGGTCATTATGTATTTAATGATGGTCGTGGTTTTGGTTATGACGATGGTCTATATGCGGCGTTAAGAGTCATGGAATACCTGACTCAATCAGACGAAGCAAACCTTTCTGCATTATTAGAAATTTACCCTGAACGTTATTGTACTGAAGATACCTATATCAGTACCCATGATATAAACCCTAAACAAGTTTTAAATGATATTGAAATTCAAAGTCATCGTTTAGGTGCTCGTTTAAGTAAAATAGATGGTGTAAGACTTGATTTTGATGATGGTTTTGGCATTATTCGAGCATCTAATACGGGTGAGTATTTCACAGTTCGTTTTGATGCAGATAATCCAAGCAGATTAAGTGAAATCCGCCAAGAATTTGTTTCTATGATGCAAGAGCAATATCCGCAAATTGCACAAGAACTCGCACAAGCTTAATAAGGAGACACGCATGCCACATGAGCATATCGGCATTGATAAAGCAAAAATTTTGATTGAAGCTTTGCCGTATATTCAACGTTTTGCAGGTAAAACGTTGGTTGTAAAATATGGTGGCAATGCAATGACTGATCCAGAGCTTGAAAGCTCTTTTGCGCGTGACATTGTGCTATTAAAAACAGTGGGCTTGAATCCAATTGTTGTACATGGTGGTGGTCCACAAGTTGATTCTTTATTGAAACGTTTAGGACAAGAGTCTGATCGTATTGATGGGATGCGCGTTACTGATCAAGCCACGATGGAAGTGGTAGAAATGGTGTTGGGTGGTAGTGTCAATAAATCGATCGTCAATCTGATTAACCAACATGGTGGTCGTGCAATTGGTTTAACAGGTAAAGATGGTAATTTACTTCGTGCCCGTAAATTGCTTATGGAAAAGCAAGAAGCTGATGGCTCAATTTCTCAAATTGATTTGGGTATGGTCGGTGAAGTGACAGGCGTTAAAACCGATGTGTTGGAAATGTTTACCCAAGGTGATTTTATTCCTGTGATCGCACCATTAGGTGTGGATGAAGAAGGGAATACTTATAATATCAATGCTGATCTTGTCGCTGGAAAAGTTGCAGAAGCATTGGGTGCTGAAAAACTGATTCTATTGACCAATATCACAGGCGTATTAGATGAAAATAAAAACTTATTAACTGGATTAAGTACGCAAGAAGTAGATCGTTTAATTGAAACAGGCGTTATCTACGGTGGCATGATTCCTAAAGTCGGTTGTGCATTAGACGCGGTCAAAGGTGGGGTCGTGAGTGCACATATTGTAGATGGTCGAGTACCCCATGCAACATTATTAGAGATTTTTACTGACCACGGGGTTGGAACGCTGATTACCAATCGTGCGAAGCACTAAAGATTAAAAAAGACCTCATGAAGGTCTTTTTTTTCGTCATGATCTGTTCATGTTATAGTCATTTCAATGTCATTTAATCAATTTAAGGTAACTCTAGACATAAGGAGCTTTCATTATGCTAGAAAAATTAAATCATTATCGTCAGACATTAACTTCACCTTTACGCCAAAAACCATCACAAAATCAATTTCGGTTTGGGTGGGTGGACAATCTAAAAGAATTACAAGAAGTACAACGTTTTAGAGCAAATCAATTCTCTCATCAATTTGGTATCTCTTTTGAAGATGGTCTCGATCAAGATCTCTATGACTTTGGTTGTGAGCATGCTGTATTACGTGAGAAATGGACTGGTGAAATTGTTGCCTATACACGCCTTAAATTATTTCAGGGGCATGAGATTGGGCAAAGCTATAGCGCTAAAGAGTTTGATGTTGTTCCTAACCTTTCGCATTTGCCAAGTATTCTAGAAATAGGTCGTACCTGCGTACATCCACAATTCCGTTCTGGAAAAGCCTTATCAATGCTCTGGTTAAATTTGGTGCCAAAGGTGTTGTGGTCAATGCGTGCTAAGTATCTTATGGGATGTGTCAGTATTCATCTTGAAGATAATTTAGCGCGTGCCTATTACACTCATCGTCAGATTCAGCAATTGGGTGATCACCAAATTATTGATATTCGTTCAAAACATGCATTCGAACCTGAGAGACCAGAATATAGCTTCCCACAAGATGAACGGATGCCAAAATTATTTGATACATATCTAGGTATGCAATCTAAGCTCTCTAAACAAGCATTTTATGATGAAGATTTCAAATGTTTAGATTATTTTGTTTTCTTAGAAATTAACAAAATTGCCACTTCTTTTGTCATGAATAAAATGGTGCAGCGATAGTTATATCATTGTTAGTCTAATACTGAGCACATATTGAGATTTACAAGATATCTAAACTTCATGCACAATAGGCTTAGATGTTAGATAGTTAGAAGATATGTGCCAGCTATTAGGAATGAATTGCGCTACACCAACAGATATTACTTTTTCCTTTCGTGGATTTTCTCAACGAGCTGGCGTTACGTCTGATCATTGTGATGGCTTTGGTATCGCATTTTTTGAAGACAAAGCATGTCGGTTATTTGTTGATAATCAATCTGCAGTTGAATCACCAATTGCAGATTTAGTTCGTAATTATCCTATTAAATCTCGTAATGTGATTGCACATATCCGAAAAGCAACACAAGGCAAAATTACGCTAGAAAATTCACATCCATTTCTACGTGAGTTATGGGGGCGACATTGGATTTTTGCACATAACGGTGATCTACACGATTTTAATCCTCAGCTTAGTGGTCGCTTTGAACCTGTCGGTAATACAGACAGCGAACGTGCTTTTTGTTATTTATTAGATCAAATGGTTGAAGCGTTTGGATATACAGAACCGTGTATAGAGAAAGTTTTTTCTCTGTTAGAACGGATTTCACCTGAAATTGCTGAACATGGCACGTTTAATTTTTGCCTATCCAATGGGCAAGCATTATTTAGTTATGCGACAACTAAACTGCATTGGTTAGTAAGAGAATATCCATTTCAACCTGCGCATTTAATTGATTTAGACGTCAAAGTGGATTTTAGCGAGGTAACGACACCTGAAGATCGTGTTGCTGTTATCACGACGGAACCGCTCACACATAATGAATCATGGACTGCATATCAGCCAGGCGAAATGATTTTATTTCAGCACGGGAAACCCATAAAATATACACTAACACGTGTTGAACGTTTAATTCGAGAAGCAGACAATCCGCTGTTAAAACGAATTACCAAAGCAGATCAATATTAATTAGGTATAATCAAAATTAATACATGATATATACCTTTTTTATAATATGAATTCCTTAACTTTTATATTTAAACTCCATGATGAACTTGGTTTTAAAATTGGTTAAAAAATACTTGAGTGTTTTGATTGGATAAAATATTTAAATAAATATAAAACAATAGGTTAATTTATTTTATTGAAAATATTTAAAATCTGACAAAAATGCTGTGTTTTTATTTAATTACTTAGTCGATATTATGTCCTTATTCAATAAATCACATTGGTTTTAGGAATCGATATGGGCATGAAATGGTCTACCGAATATAATACAGGAATAGAGGTAATCGATGATCAGCATCGACGTATTCTAGATTATATTAATGAAATCGCTGATTTAAAATATTCCCATGATCGTGTAAAAATGAAAAGTGTATTAGATAATATTATTGACTATACACAATCACATTTTACCTTTGAAGAAAGTTTACAAGAAGAAGCAAACTATAAGTATCGTGTACCTCACAAGCGTGTGCATGACTTATTTATTAAAAAAATAGAGGCTTATCGTGAGCGCTTTGAACTGGGTCATGAAATTGATAAAGAATTGCATGAAGCTCTCTCTAAATGGTTAATTAATCACATTCGCCATGATGATGCAGATTATGTTGGTGCAGTAAGAGAAAATATGATTGGCATTATTAAAGAAAATGAAAAGAAAAAAGGCAAGAATTGGTTTTCACGGTTCTTTGCTTAACAATAAAATAATAACAATAAGACCTCTTATGGTAGAAAAATAATAAGGTGAAGATGAGTAAAAAATAAGAGGTCAGATTTACATAATAATAACTAGGCGCGGCAAGTCATCTTTATGGTGATTTGCCTTTTTCTTTGGGCATCTTTTGTTTTGATTTTCAGACGTGACAAAGGCAAAATAGATTGAATATTTCATTGTAAGCTCCATAAAGAAGCACAATGAGTTCTAAGCTTTTTAAGGAATGCAGTATGCAGGACACAACTCTGTCACGCTGGCTTACACCAGTGATGGCGTTTTGCTTATCTTTTGTCATGATTAGCACATTAGCACCAACAGTGGGTATTCAAATTGATCGTCAATTTGATTTTTGGTTATTGTGGCTAGGAACCATGCTTTTATTAGCACTACCGATTGGTTTTCTTGAAATTGCCTTAGCGAAACGTTCACAGATGACCGCGTTACAAGCACTTTCTACTTTAACGCGTGATGCTGATGCTTCCCCGAAATGGCGTTTAGTAGGTTGGTTCGCTGTTGTTTTTGTTCCTTTCTTTGCAGGCAGTATGATAACTACCTCTGCTCATATTGTGACTGAGCAGCTTGGATTAAATCTTCCTGTTCAAATCCTTTTCGCTGTTTTTGCCGTTATAGTGCTTGGTTTATCGTTTATACCGCGCCAATTTTTAATTGGACTTACAACAATTGGAGTCATTGCTGCTTTCATTGGTGCAAATGTGATGGGCACTCAGTTAACGACTTGGCACTGGACAGGTATTGAGTTTAAAGAGTGGGGCAATGCTACAGTGCTCGCTTTAGTCGCAAGTGGTCTAGGTCTAGGATTGTATTGGCAAAGTAGCTTAGCGACAGTGAAAAAACAACAAGCGGTCACAAGTTCAGTCTTTCCGATCTGGGTCGCGCAGCTTATTGCTGTCATTGCATTTGGTTTCTTCTCTACCCAAGCGCAACTTCCAGCATTAGCGTGGGTTTTTGCTGCGATAATGTCTGCTGCATTATTGATCCAATGTGCTAAAGAGCAGTTAGCACAACGCCAACTTGCAATCATTATTCAATGGGGCATTATTCTCGCGGCAATTGCAGTTTGGGCTGTGCCACAAGTTGACCAAATTTTTAATACTCTATTGATGATTTGGGGATTAGTGATTTGTTTAATTTATGCCGTTTTTGCAGGCTGGGTTATGAAGATTAGCCATCTTCGTAAGGCCATGGGCTTTAGTAACGAATTATTTTATAACGTATGGCGTATTGCGGTACGTTTAGTTTTACCGCTTTCAATTTTGATTGCGATTGTCGCAGTTATTGGACAAGTTTTATAATGGAACAGAAACAAGTTTGGGTTGCATTTGTGACACCTGAACAGCAATTTATGATTGCCGTTCCATTCAATGAAGGAATGACTGCACAACAAGCGATTG
Source organism: Acinetobacter sp. WCHA39 (assembly GCF_002165385.1). Lineage (NCBI taxonomy): Bacteria > Pseudomonadati > Pseudomonadota > Gammaproteobacteria > Moraxellales > Moraxellaceae > Acinetobacter > Acinetobacter sp. WCHA39. Next base: position 21,394 of record NZ_NHRP01000025.1, on the reverse strand, counting down.
ATGCAAGTGGTTTAGCAGAACAGGTAAAACTTCCAGAGCTTTTAAATCTTGGGGTATTTGGTAGCAAGATTGAGGTAGATACTGTTTTACAAGTGGGTGATCGAGTAGAGATTTATCGTCCATTGACGATTAATCCTAAAGATATTAGACGCAAGCGTGCCGCAAAGAACCCCGTTGGACGTTTTATTAAGGGTAATCGTTTCAGACCATCAAGTTCATAAATAAAACCCCTCACGAATGATTCGGTGAGGGGTTTCTTTTTTTTGGAAACTATTTATAGTGGTGGCGCAGTCAGAATCGCTTCTTTTGATGCTGGTAAACCAGGTTGTGATTCGGGAATCGTATCTAAACCTTCTAGACGTTCTACATTGCCATTCGCATCGAAATAAACTTTTAAGTGTTGACCACGCACTGCGGGTATTTTTGCTTTTTTAGCATAAGTACCTGGTGTGTAGTTGTAGATATAGTCCCAACGTAATGGATTTAATGGATCTGTAACAGTTGGACTACCCAGTAAGAAACGGACTTGCTGAAAGCTCATGCCGACTTGTACTTGTGATGCTTGTGCTTTAGTTAATGGTGTTCCCTGTGGAATATCGACTTTATAAACACCAAAGACTGAACAACCGCTAAGTACTGAAGTGACGAATAACGCCAGCATGATTTTTTGCATTTTGCTACACTATCCTGATAAATGATGATGCATTTGGTTCAAGGATAGATCATACTGCATCTAAACTCTATTGCCTATTCCAACTTAAGATTTGTTGAGAGACCTTTTTAAATGCCTATTTCCAATCAAGACTTACGCAAAGCTGGACTTAAAGTCACCCTTCCTCGTATTAAGATTTTGGAATTGTTAGAAAATTCAAAACAACATCATTTAAGTGCTGAAGATATTTATAAAACTTTGCTTGAACAAGGTGAAGATGTTGGTTTAGCAACTGTTTACCGAGTGTTAACACAATTTGAAGCGGCTGGTATTATCCAACGTCATCATTTTGAAAATAATCATTCAGTTTTTGAAATCATGCAAGAAGATCATCATGATCACCTTGTTTGCTTAAATTGCAACAAAGTTGTTGAATTTACGAATGATATTATTGAGAAAGAGCAACATGCTGTTGCAGATCAGCATAATTTTGCCTTAACTGGCCATTCATTAAACTTATACGGTTATTGTAGTGATTCTGAATGCCAAGATGCTTATCGTAAAAAATGAGTTTGATTTAGTTAAAGCTTAGTAGTTTACTAAAATTAAACAAATAAAAAGGAAGGTTTTTTAAAACCTTCCTTTTTTTAATGTCTTAATTTGAATTATTGACCATCAAAGGTAATATTTCGGCTCGCACTCAATAACTGATTTGTACCTTCTTCTGAAAGTTTAATTGTGAGACGTAAGTCATTTGGCGAGTCAGCATGCTTCAGTGCATCTTTATACGTAATTTCACCTGCTTTATATAAATCAAATAATGCTTGGTCAAAAGTCTGCATCCCCAACTCACGAGAGCGCTTCATGAGATCTTTGATTTCGTGGACTTCACCTTTGCGTATGTAATCTGCCAAAAGTGGTGTATTAATCAGAATCTCAATTGCTGCACGACGTGAATTACCATCTGGCGTTGGAATCAACTGTTGAGCAACCATCGCCTTGAGATTAAGTGATAAATCCATATGCAATTGAGGATGACGATCTGCTTCAAAGAAGTGGACAATGCGATCTAGTGCTTGGTTCGCATTATTTGCGTGTAGTGTTGCAAGTACTAAGTGACCTGTTTCCGCAAAAGCAATCGCATAGTCCATGGTTTCTCGAGAACGAATCTCACCAATCAAGATCACATCAGGTGCTTGGCGAAGCGTATTTTTTAATGCGACTTCAAATGAATCTGTATCAATCCCGACTTCACGTTGAGTGACAATACAACCCGCATGTTGATGTACGAATTCAATTGGGTCTTCAATGGTAATAATATGACCCTTTGAATTTTGGTTACGGTAACCAATCATCGAAGCTAATGAGGTTGATTTACCTGTACCTGTTGCGCCTACAAAGATAATGATACCGCGTTTGGTCATGGCGAGTTCTTTCAGCACGCTAGGGAGCTTGAGTTCATCCATGGTTGGAATGACAGTTTCAATACGACGTAAAACCATTCCAGGCATATCACGTTGTTGAAAGGCACTTACACGGAAACGGGCTGTTTTCTCACGATTGACGATCGCAAAATTACACTCTCTTGTTTCAGCGAATTCTTTACGCTGCTTATCTGACATAATTGAATGAAGTAACTGACCAACGACTTCACCTGAAAGTTTAGATTTTGAAACAGGCACAATTTGACCGTTGATCTTCATTGATGGTTCAACATCTGCAGTGACAAATAAATCAGATGCACTTTGTTGAATCATTAAATTGAGTAAATCATTAAAGTCCATGATATTTCTCTAATCCGTTTATTATTATAGGAATGACTCAGGTTGTTTTGCTACGGTACGGGCAACTTGAGGACTAATAACGCCTTTTGAAACCAAAGTCTTAAGACTTTGGTCAAGTGTAGTCATACCGTAGTTTGCACCCGTTTGGATGGCAGAATACATCTGCGCTACTTTATTTTCACGTACAAGGTTACGAATTGCTGGAATTCCAATCATGATTTCATGTGCTGCAACACGACCACCGCCATTTTTCTTCAATAATGTTTGTGAAATAACGGCTTGTAGTGATTCAGAAAGCATGGCACGAACCATATCTTTTTCTTCGGCAGGGAATACGTCGATGACACGGTCAATTGTTTTCGCTGCAGAGGTCGTATGCAGTGTACCAAAAACCAAGTGACCTGTTTCAGCCGCAGTTAACGCAAGTCGGATGGTTTCTAAGTCACGCATCTCACCGACAAGAATAATGTCAGGGTCTTCACGAAGTGCAGAACGAAGTGCTTCATTGAAGCCATGTGTATCACGGTGCACTTCACGTTGGTTAATCAAACATTTTTTAGATTGGTGTACAAATTCAATCGGGTCTTCAACTGTTAAAATATGGTCATAACGGTTTTCATTAATATAATCAATCATCGCGGCAAGTGTGGTTGATTTACCAGAACCCGTAGGTCCTGTGACCAAAACGATACCCCGTGGATAATCACAAATTTCTTTAAAAATTGAACCTAAACCAAGGTCTTCCATGGTTAAAACTTTAGATGGAATGGTACGGAATACCGCGCCAGCGCCACGGTTTTGGTTAAATGCGTTCACACGGAAACGTGCAATATTAGGCACTTCAAATGAAAAGTCAGTTTCTAGATCTTCTTCATAATCACGACGTTGTTTATCATTCATGATGTCATACACTAAGCGGTGTACATCTTTATGTTCTAGTGCTGGTAAATTAATACGACGGACTTCACCATCTACACGAATCATTGGTGGCATACCTGATGAAAGATGTAAGTCTGAAGCACCGTTTTTAACTGCAAATGCTAGTAATTCTGTAATATCCATGATTTCCCCGAAACAATCAAAATGCCTCACTCTTTTATAGAATAATATACGGCTTTCACTCTGTGTTACCAACATATTATAGAATGTGAGAGAAAAAAGATTTTGTAAGTGAGAACTGTGTCAATGAATAAATCTGAGCAATTCCGTCAATCTGTTTTAAATCAAATAGAGCAAGCTTGCCAGCAGGTGAAACGTGATCCTTCGACTGTACAATTGTTGGCTGTTTCAAAGACTCATCCGAGCCAAACCTTACGAGAAATGTATACTGTTGGTCAGCGTTGTTTTGGTGAAAATTATTTGCAAGAAGCCTTGACTAAAATTGATGAATTACAAGATTTAGATATTGAATGGCATTTTATTGGTCATGTACAACGCAATAAAACCAAGCATTTAGCAGAAACATTTGATTGGGTGCATGGAGTCGATCGCTTCATTATTGCAGAACGTTTATCCAAGCAACGTTTAGAAAATCAAGAACCGTTAAATATCTGTATTCAGGTAAATATTGATGGGCAAAATTCTAAAGATGGTTGCCAACCAAATGAGGTTTTAGAATTGGTTCATCAAATCAGTCAGCTTCCACACATACGTTTGCGTGGATTGATGGTGATTCCAGCACCTGAAAATTATGCTGCGTTTATCGATGCCAAGGCCTTATTTGATGAAGTGAAGTCTCAGCATGCACAGCCGCAAGATTGGGATACATTAAGTATGGGCATGTCTGCCGATCTCGAAGCTGCGATTGCAGCAGGTTCAACTATGGTCAGAGTAGGAACGGCATTGTTTGGTGCAAGAGGATGAGCGAGGAAAAGCAAAGCTACCTCGTTTCACGATGTCTTGCGAAGCTATGTTTCTCATTTGCCCGAAGCGCGAGACGAGAAACTATGTTTCGGGTAACTGGTTAAGCCCTGTATCACCCCACCAGCTCAATCCGACTTGAACCCGAACCTATTGGCTGTACCTGAATCTGTACAGGAATCCGTTCATGCATTTCCTGAATATGTGAAATTAAAATCACTTTACGGCCTTGGCTTTGCAGTTGATCTAGCGCATTCATCACCATATGCAACGAAGATGCATCCAAAGTACCAAAACCTTCATCAATAAATAGCGATTCGATTTTCATGGAACCTGAAGCCATATTGGCAATTGCCAAGGAAATCGCAAGTGCAGTCAGGAAAGACTCACCACCAGACAGTGAAGCCACTGAACGGGTTTCTCCATCCATATCATGGTCAATGATGGCTAGGCTGAGGGAGTTATCCAAACGTTTTAAGGTATAACGCTGCGATAGCATTGCTAATTGTTGATTGGCATATTCCAGCAAAATATCCAGATTATATTGCTGAGCTAAGTCACGGAAATCTTTACCTTTGGAATCGCCAATTAAACTAGAAATCTTATTCCAACGGTGTTCCTGCTGCTGAATCTGCTGGATTTGATCTGCAAATTGTTTTTGCTTGGCAAGGTTTTGTTGATGTACTTCTAATTTCAGTTTGAACTGATCACGTTGTTCGGCTTGCTGTTGTAGCTTCTGATGATTGAGATGGATGTACTCAATCAACTGGGTGTGTTCGATGGGTGGCTGTTGTTGCTGATGTATCTGTAATTGCTGTTGCAGCGTTTTCAATGCAGAGGCGGCCTCATTGAGTAAGCGTTCTGCATGTTGTAGCGATGTTCGAATGTGCTGTTCTTGCTCAGCACGAATAGCAAGTAAGTCAGCTAATTGATGCTCTTCAAACTCAGGATGCTGGCTTAACCATGCTCGAATTTCAGTTTTAGATTGAGTAAGAATAGATTGTTGGTGTTGTTGTTGAGCCTTGAGCTGTTCCAGTTCATTTTTCTGCTGTTCATAGATTTCACGAGTCTGTTCAAAACGCTGCTTGATCTGCTGATATTGATTTTGGAGTTGCTGACGTTGTTGATCGTGTTGGTTTAACCATTCATTGGCTTTCAGTTCGGTTAAACCTGTCATCACTACAATTAGTTGATGCGCTGACTCTGTATTTTGTTTGCCTTTAAGCTCGACATCTTTGAGTTGCTGGCTAAACTCCGCATGTTGAGTGTTCAAGCTTGTTAAATTGGTCTTTAATAGATTCAGTTGCTGTTCAAGCTGTTGCTGTTGCTTGCTGAGTGTTTCAGCTTGTTCAATCTGTTGAACACGTTGCTGTAAACGTTGTGCTAGCTGTTGAGCAGAGCTTAGCGTTTGCTGTTGCCATAAGTTTTGTTCATCGCTAGTCAGGCAATCTACAACATGCTGAATCTGTTGCTGTAACTGCTGTACGCTTTCGAGTTGATAGCGGATATTTTGAATCGTTTGAGTCAGGTGATAGTGGTCTTTATTGGCCTGATGCAGTTGCTGTAACTCAATTTCAATCTGCTGTTTGAGTTGAGTTGCTTCACTCGTCCATTGTTGTTGAGCGACCGTGATTTCAGCATGTGGTTGGGTTAAATCTAACTGAATGTCGAACTGTACGGTATGTTTGACTAACTCCTGATGTTGCAGTTTGAATTTGTCATCTGCTTGTTGCACTGCGGATTGCAATTGAGTCAGTTCGGTATGAATCTGGGTAAATTGCTGCTGTGTGTTTTGCCAAAGTTGAAAGCATTGTTGCTCTTGCTGAATGGCCTGTTGTTCTTGCTGTTGTTGCAGCTCATACAAGGCTTTGGAGAGCTGACTTGCATCATCACGATAGGGATGTTCGGTGCTACCACAGACCAGACAGGCTTCTCCGTGTTTGAGTTCTGCACGGAGATGTTCAATATTTTCAGCATGTAATAAACGTTGTTGTTGCAATATCTGCTGCAATTTTTCCCGTTCATTTTTGGCAGATTGGAATGCGCCTTGGCTAGTTTGCAGTTGTTGGTCAAGTTGCTGATGTTGTTGCTGTGTGCTACTGAGCTTATGGCTTAGTTCATCACGGTCTTTGTTAAGTTCAAAATAATGCTGTAACTTTTGCTGAATTAGATCCAGTTGATTCAGTTGGGCTTGTTGCTGTTCTCTGAGTTTTTGTTTCTGTTCAAGCTGGCTTTCAATCTGTTGTGGTGTGCCAAATTTTTGAATGAGCTCATTCAATACGATCTGATCTTGTTCAAGTTTGGATTGTGCCTGTTGAATCGAACCTAAATTTTGTTCGACTTTTTGGTATTGCAGAATAAATTGCTGCAGCTGCTGAAGATGTGCATTCAAGCCCTTATCTAAAGTGGAGAATTGTGCGCTCTGTTGCAGTTGATCAGAGCAGCTTTGTTGTTGTATCGATAAGCTATGGTGACTTTGTTCAAACTGCTGTTGCTGCTCAAGTAATGGTTTTTGTTGCGCTTCGTTTTGGTTTAAGCCGAGTTTGGATTTCTTATATTCATCGGCAATGTATTCACGTTCCTGTACATATTTACGCACTTGAGTGAGTTCATGCTGATGGTTTTGTTCAAAACTCTGAAATTGCTGTAAGGCTGTTTCAGCCCGCATATAAGCCGTTTTTTCTTGCTCAAATTGGCTGCTTACAGCGGTAAATTGCTGTTGCTTGTGTTGAATCTGCGGTTCAAGCTGTTGCAGTGCTTTTTCCAGTTGTTGCTGTTGGAATACAATCGGACGAATGCCTGAAAAGGTTTCAAGTTGGTTGAGTCGATTGCGATCTGCTGCTAAAGCCTCATGTGCTTGAATTTGAATCTCATGCTGTTGTTGTTTTAGTGTGATTTCAGTTTCGAGTTTCTGTCGCTGTTCAAACCATTGTTGCTGTTGATTAAGCTGAACTTTGTCGGCTTCCAAATGTTGAACCTGTTGTTGTATCTGCTGGAATTGGGTCTGTAATTCAGCAACTTCTTCATCTGAACGGATTTCAATATGACCGAGCACATTTTCCAATTGCTTGCGTTGGTTACTGATTTCACGGGTCTTTTCAAACGCCAGTTGTCCAATTTTGGCAAAAATACTGGAGTTGGTCAGATATTCTAATAATTCACCACGTTCATTATCGCGCGCCTTTAAAAATGCCGTGACTTCGGACTGTGCGAGCAATACTGCACGGGTGAATTGTTCAAAACTGAGTTGGGTAATCTGTTGAATATGTGCTTCAACCGCTTTGGTTTTATCTGCAATCACCACACAATCGGTCAGGCATTTCAGTGAGCGTTGCACGCTTTGTAGTTTGCCACTGGCATTTTCACGGGCACGCTTAATTTCCCAACGTGCGAGGTAATGTTTTTGGTCTTGTGCCACAAAACACAGTTCAGCAAAGCCATGTCCTGTACCGCGACGTAGAACCGTTAAAGGGGAGTTGGTCAGTAGTTCAGAACCATCGACATCTAATAGTTTGCCGTCACTTTCTTTAAGGCGGGGAATTTTATTAAATAACGCCAGACACATGGCATCTAAAATCGTAGATTTACCTGCACCTGTTTTTCCAACAATGGCGATCAGTCCCGCACTGGCCAAAGGCTCAGTTTCAAAATCAATAAAGTGCTCATCTGCCAGAGATGCCAAATTTTTTAGTCGTATTGATAAAATTTTCATGGCAGGTCCTTAAACAGTCTGATCATCTTCAAGTTGCTTTTGCGCTTCTGCGACCAAACTCATAAAGTCTTTGGCAACTTCGTCATCGGCGTGATAGCCCTTTTTCTCCCAAATTTGCTGAAATAGTTTTTCGGGTGTCGGTGGTTCTAAGCTAATGTTCTGCTTGCTCTCTGTATTGCTTTGATTGGAGAGATATTGTCTGGAAATCCGCACCAGTCGATAACGATCTTTGGGCAAGGCATCTTCAAATTGTTGTCGTAGATTCGGCTGTGGTGGTGTCGAGGTATGATATTCGATATCGACATATTCACGATGCTCGAGATTTTCGATCGGTTCATTTGGTAGATTGCGCAGATGTTGCATGACCACACTGAGTTCATCTTTAATTTTATGCAGTTGAATACTTCTGGGGATCGGCAAAGCTTCAAAGTTAAACGAATCTTCACTTTTTGTAGGATCAATGCTGACTTCAACCACTTGGTGCTTATAGTTGATTTCACTGAATGACAAAGGAATCGGTGAGCCGCTATAACGAATATGTGGATGCTGCACTTTTTGCGGTTTATGCAAATGCCCTAGTGCTACATAATCAATGCTATCGTCGAACAGGGCTGTAGATAGTGCTTCTTCATTACCAATAATAATCGGTCGTTCTGAATCCGAAGTTTCTCCACCTTGCATATGCGCATGTGACATCAGAATCAGGGCCTGATCATCGGTTTTACGACGTTTGGCTTCTTCGATTAACTGTTGATGTAAATAAGCAATCGCATTTTGGCTGTTGGTGGTGTGTTCATTAAAACCCGTAATTTCGGCAGGGCGTAGAAATGGCAGGGCAATACACCACGCCACAATATGCTTTTGTTCATCATAAATTGGCAAAATGAGGCGTTCTAAATCTAATGTTTTATCTTGATTCCAACGAATCACACCCACAGTTTTGGCATTGTATTTTGCCAATAAAGGCTCGACTTGTTCAATGCGATAACCTGAGTCGTGATTGCCTGCAATCATCAAAGTTTGCATCTGTGGGGCAAGCTCGTGTGCATCGGCAAGGAATTGATAGAGTTGTTTTTGTGCCTGTGAGCTGGGATTAATCACATCAAAAATATCACCCGCAATGAGTAATGCATGCGGCTGTTTGGCTTTGATCTGCTCAAGTAACCATGCCAGAAATTGTTCATGTTCATAGTGGCGGGAATGATTATAAAAAAACTGCCCCAAATGCCAGTCAGACGTATGAAAAAAACGCACGGTCATAAATGAATCTAAAAATAAAATGAACCTGAATAAGGTAGCACGGATTCAGCCAAAAAGTAGAGCCTTGTAGCGTTGAATAACATAGACAAGATATGTCTTGATCATTCGGAAATGATCAACTAGTTTGTTACCAACATTATTACTAAAAAACAGGAATTAAAAGAATGAGTTTAGGAAAAGTAAGCCGTGAAATCATGGACCATATTATGTTGATTGGCTTAGACCGAGTGGCAAAACGAAATGCCTTTGATAGCCATATGATTGAGGATTTATCTCTGGCTTTAACCGAATATGAAAATAATCCTAAACTACGTTGTGCCGTGATTTTTGCACATGGCGACCATTTCACGGCAGGTCTGGACTTGGTGGAATTACAGCCCAAAATTCCTCAAGGGATTTTTAGTTTTGAAGAAGGGCAAATTAACCCTTGGGGTGTTGGAGGGCGGCATCGAACCAAGCCTGTTGTTGTAGCTGTACAAGGGATTTGTTACACCGCTGGGGTAGAGTTGATGTTGAATGCAGATGTTGTCGTCGCGAGCGAAGACACGATTTTTGGTCAGCTTGAAGTATTACGTGGAATAATGCCTTTTGGTGGAGCAACAGTGCGTTTCGTGCAGGCCGCAGGTTGGCAAAAAGCCATGCCGTATTTATTGACAGGGAAAACTTTTGATGCCCAAAAAGCCAATGAACTAAATTTGCTTTCTGAGATTGTTGTTAAGGGCACACAGCTTCATCGGGCTATCGAGATTGCCCAAGAAATCTGTATTGCTGCACCACTTGCATTACAAGCATTGTTGGCTTCAGCAACTGATGCGGTTACTCAGGGAGAGGTTTTCGCATTTCAGAATATGGACAGTTATCTCAAGCGATTGTTTGCATCGCAAGATGCTCAAGAAGGTGTACGTGCGATGCTTGAGAGACGTCTTCCTCAATTTAAAGGTCAATAAAAATAAACCGACAATTCATCCCATTGTGAATTGTCGGTAAATATTTCTAAAAATCAGAAGAAAGAAGTCGTGATCGGTTCCACTTCATTTGTTTCGTGAAACCAAATGAAAATGGATTCTGCCAATACATTTTGATTGAAAGCTTCTGGAAGAAAAATCAAATAATCACCGCAGCCATTGTGAGCGAAAGCAACTGCATGCTCAGGGAAGCCATGCCATGTTCTTGCAAGTTTGGTTTCATGGACAATATGGTTGCATGTACGCATTTTTCTTTTTTGATCAGACTCATCAAAGAATGGAAAAAGTTGCCAATCATCTTCTGCAAGGAATAATTCACCACCATTTTCAATCATCATTTTATTTTTAAACGATGTAGGAAAAGTAAGATTCAATACTTGTTCAGCCGCAGTTATATACTGTTGGTCTATTGGGGATGGCATAATGATTTATCTTCGTTCAGGTTTATATTGTGATTGTATTTTTTTCAATGCATGAAATAGGTAGTGATGTCTTTCTGGAGCGAGTCCAAGACCAAATGTGATAGGCTGATTTGCCTCAATGACAATTTGGGCTTGTTGTTTATCGGATGAGTTAGTTGAACGGTTTTCTCTAATTCGACTAACCTCATTCCAATTAAAATATTTTGATTTTCCTATTCTGCCAATTCCCGTAAATACACGTCCACCTTGTTGATTAATGGTGAGCTCAATTTTACCAAATAGCATCATCAGTGTAAGCGAACCAAAAATAATGGTTCCAATCAGAAATGGGATACCAAATAGACTTTGTAAGAGGCTAAATTGCTGTTTTGCGATTTGAGTTCCATAGATTCCACCTAGTGAACCACCAGACCAAATCAACATAAAAGGCACTAGAAAGAAAGCAATCGGGCTTCTCAGCGTTGCGCCTAGTTTAATTTCTTGCATATTATTTTTATACCAAGTACCGCTTGGGGGTTGATTGATATCAAATGCATATGATGGCGTATCAAAATTTTCAGAAATACGAAAAATATGATTGCAAACTTGGCATTTCCCCATATCCGTTTGGATATTGATATTTTCATTTACAACGTCAATCTGACAGTTTGGACATTTCATTTTTATAGTGCTTAAATTGCTTAATTTTATGAAATTTTAGTATAGCATTGTCATTTTGCATTCTCATCAATTTCATATCGAACAAAGACGTGATGATCTAAATTCAGGAAATAGCTTTGCCAATAACAGTTACAGCACCCAATGGATGGTATGGCATCGGGCATTGCAATATGCTGTCGTGAACACTTTTGTTTTAATAGGATAATATTCAATAGAAAGATTTTCTATTTTGCTAATCGTCTTAACTGAACACAGATGTACATCGCATTGTGAACTTGAAAATTGAATTTCAATAGATATGACATGGTTTATATTCTGATTTTTTATTTTTGAGCATTATAAAAAATAAAAACCGACGATTCGAGTGATGATAAATCGTCGGTCAAAATCTTTTTCAACGGCTTTGGCTACTAACAAAGCCATTGTCAAAGATGGAGAGTCATAATGAAAGGTCACCGAAAAATATTGCGGATGCCGTGCAATGAACATTCGGTTGCTGCGACCTTGTACCCTATATAACGCTGCTAGGTGTGGATTGGTTGACATAAAAATGAAAAAAAAGTGAAAAAAATTTATAATTATTTTTGAAGTAGATTAGATTTGGTTTATTTACATGATTTCATTGCGTTTGTACTACCTTTGGTTTTTTATTGTGTGCTTGATTTCTAGCCTAATCGCTGGAGTCATCGCTGCAATTTTACCTAATAGTATTGGAGGAGTGCTTACAGCCATTCCTTATCTAATTGCAATGATTTTTGTTTTATTCAAATTTCTAAAAAAACAACATCGTGCACCAACCCTCTCGGAAAAGAAACGATTAAGCCTTGGATTTAGCCTCATTTTTTGGGGTTACAATGCATGTGGTTTACTCTTAGGATTGTTTATTTTTGCACGTAAAGATCCAGAAATTTGGCAAAATTTTATTTTATATTTTAAGCAACCTATGTTTTTAATTACTGTTGTTGCAATTTGGTTGATGATCGCAGCACCGTTATTTTTAATTACGTATTGGTTTTATGGCGCACAAGCACAACGAATGGCAAACAAGATGTTTAACTAGGATAAAAAAGTTCACTTGTAATTCACCTGTATTCTGCTAAAAGTTTTAATACGATTCATTTTTGATAGATCAGTCCATGAAAAAAATGACGGTATTGGTGACAGGTGCAAGTGGGTTTATTGGTTCTCATCTTTTACCTTTTCTATTGAAAAATAATTTTCAAGTGATTGCACTGACACGACAAAAAAATAAAGCTTCATATGATTCAGATTTAACATGGGTAAATGATTTAGATGAAATTAAAGTCATTGAAATTGACTATGTCATCAATTTGGCTGGTGAAAATATTGGTCAAAAACGCTGGACTGATCAAAGAAAAAAACAACTGATACAAAGCCGAGTGGCCATGACGGAGAAACTTTATCAGTGGTTACAGCAAAAAAGCATCTTCCCCCAATGTATTATTTCTGGCTCAGCTATTGGCTATTACGGGATTGATCCTCAAGAAATGTGGACGGCGATCTGTGACGAAAATACACCACCACAATTAATCTTTATGTCAGAGCTTTGTCAGGCTTGGGAACAAACAGCACTTAAATTTACTCAACAAAATACTAAAATTATTCGCTTAGGGGTGGTGTTTGGTGATGGCGGAATCTTGCCGCAAATGCTGTTCCCCATTCGCTTAAATGCGGTAGGAAAGATCGGTTCAGGACGGCAGCCAATTGTCTGGATTCATATTCAGGATGTCTTAAGAGCAATTATTTTTTTACTTCAATTACAGGCTGATCAAAAAGTTTACAATTTAGTTGCTCCAGAACAAATCAATCAACAAGGTTTTGTTGATGTTGCTGCACGAGTTTTGAAACGTAAGCCTTTTATTCCAATGCCGAAATGTGTCTTTGAACTGGCTTTGGGGGAACAATCCCAGTTGATTCTAAATGGTCAATATGTAACGCCTCAGGCATTATTCAAGCATGGTTTTAAATTTCAGTACCCCAATTTAGAGCAAGCCTTAACCGAAATTTTATTGGATCACTAAATTTTTTTTCTTCAAACGACTTGGTGAATAGGCACTTGGGTCAACAATAGGCGCTTGTTTTAAAATGAGTTGGCGTAACAATTGCGCCGATCCCGCACCCATACACAGCCCATTACGGAAATGCCCAAAATTGGCCCATAAGTTGGCTATATCAGGTATTTCACCGATATAAGGAATACCGTGTGGCGAACTTGGACGTAACCCAGCCCAGCGTTGCACAATCGGGAACTGTTCCAGCTCAGGCACCATTTCCAGACACGCCGTTAAAATATCCTGCTGTGTTTGCTCATCCACTGCGGTGCTAAAGCCACAATCTGCCATGCTGGAACCACAGACGATATGACCATCCTGACGTGGAATCAGGTACATCACCCGATTCATACACATGGTAGGTAACCAGTTTTCAGGTGTTTTGAACAGCAGCATTTGCCCCTGTATGGGCTGTACAGGAATTTGTCGATGTATGTATTCTTCCCAATATTGACTCCATGCGCCTGAGGTCAGAACAACATGATCAGCATGAAAAACTTGACCATTTGAAGTTTGTATTCCGTGTACCGTTTTATTTTTAACAATCAGTTGATCAATTGAGCAGTGCTCAAAAAAACGAACGAAAGGATGCTGTTTAAGATAGCTAATCAGCGATTGTAATAAACGAGGATTACGTACATTCGACAGTTGCGGAAAATGGATGGCTTGTTGAAATTTTTCTGAAATATGTGGATTAATTTGTTCAAGTTGTTTGCGTTCTAACAAATTGCACTGTTGCATGGGTTCTTGATATTGACTGGCATAATTCAGTCCTACATCAAAGTCTTCCTGATCGAAAATCAGCATGCCTGTATTGTGGATTTGAAAATCAATCTCCGTGATAGGCAGCAGTTTTTCATTCCACATTTGATACAGCGATTTACCGTATTGAGCAAGATGATTAACTTCTGGTGCATAACGCCACGGGTACATCGGGGAAAGAATTCCACCGCCTGCCCATGAGGCAGCCTGACCTGCTTGTTGTTGATCAAAAATATCAACAGAGCAACCTTGTTCAGCAAGTTCTAACGCTGACATCAAGCCGCTAATACCCGCACCAATAATGGCAATATGCATAAAAAATTAAACCAATTTCAAAATTCACCTCTTTGATATTAAAGAGGTGAGGAGTGTTTTAGCTCAGCAAGGGAGATTGCTATCTCATCTCTTTGAGTTTACGTGCAGCATCTTCGGCAAAATAGGTCCAAATACCATCTGCACCCGCACGACGACAGCACATCAATGACTCTAAAATGACGCTTTCAGATAACCAGCCATTTTGAATCGCACCTGCAAGCATGGCGTATTCACCACTAACTTGGTAAACAAAAGTAGGTACACCAAATGTATCTTTCACTTCACGAACGACATCCAGATAAGGCATACCCGGTTTTACAATCACCATATCTGCACCTTCCTGAATATCAAGTGCAATTTCATGCAATGCCTCGGCACGATTGCCGACATCCATTTGATAATTATATTTATTTGCACCTTTTAAATTACTTGCTGAACCCACTGCATCACGGAAAGGGCCATAGAAGCTGGAGGCATATTTTGCTGAATACGCCATGATATTGGTATAGATAAAACCATTTTGTTCAAGTGCTTGACGAATCGCACCAATACGTCCATCCATCATGTCACTTGGTGCAACGACATCAGCACCCGCTTGTGCATGGCTGAGGGCTTGTTTGACTAGGCATTCAACGGTTTCATCATTTAAAACATAGCCAGTTTCATCAATAATACCGTCTTGACCATGAGTGGTATAAGGATCAAGTGCGCCATCGGTAATCAATACCATTTCTGGTAATTCTTTTTTCAGTAAGCGGCAAGTGGTTTGAACCAAACCCTCTTCATGCCATGCAGCTTCCGCCGTTAAACTTTTGTCTTCTTGTGGGGTTACTGGAAATAAAGCAAGCTTTGAAACACCGAGCTCGAGCAAAGTTTCTGCTTTTTTGAGTAATAAATCAGCAGATAGACGCTGCACATTTGGCATGCTTGGAATATCTTGAGTTTGTTGTTGTCCCGGTAATACAAATACTGGATAAATCAAGTGATTAGCTGTGAGTTGTGTTTCACTGACCATGGCACGAAGTTGGTCATTTTTACGGATACGGCGCATGCGAGTCGCAGGAAAAGCGGGACGATTGAACGTATAAGTCATAACAATCTCGATGTTCAGTATTACACTATAGGAATAATTGAAATATTTAAGTCATGCTAGGGAGAGCTTAGCGGCTAAGTTCAATTAAATATCCTCGCTATTGTAGCCCCATAATTTTAGATTTGTACAAAATAATGGGATGTTTATCGTTCCTTTGGATTTAGACAGCGTATGAATGATGTAAAGAAAAACTGGACAGGCAATATTCAGTTAGGTGCTAAAGCCGATCATGACGTGGTATTAAAGCAGCTTTGTAAAGCATTTAATTCTTCACCATTTTTTAAGCATTGTGGCATGAGCATGCGCGTTGTTGATGATCAAATTGAAGGTTATATCGAGATGCAGCCTGACTTGGTCGGTAATGTAGCCTTCCAAATTTTGCATGGTGGTGTTGCTGCGACATTACTAGATAGTATTGGTGGCGTGGTTGCAATGGAACAACTTTATCGCCGTGCAACCCCTGAAGATTTACCTGACACGATTAAGAAAGTATCGCGTTTAGCAACTGTAGATATGCGTGTTGATTATCTTGCTCCGGGTCGTGGTCAGTTTTTTACTGCGCGTGCGGAAACATTACGCTTAGGACGCAAAGGCTGTACCATGCGTATGACCATGCTCAATGATGAAGCTAAGCCAATTGCAACTGCAATCGCTTATTACGCCTTTTAGGTACAGTGTTCGATATGAAAGCGTCTTCTGACGCTTTTTTATTGTTTAAATGAAAGTGAAGTAAAAATAATTATCAAAATATAAGAATTGAACGCATCAGTTATTTTTTTTATTCTCGTCATATGATTTTTTATCGTTAAAATGCGATTTAAATTTTTGTTTGTATTTTGATCTTAGCTTTTAACAATTGGTTAAGTTAAAAAAACTAAACTGATCTGCTGATTAAACCAAAAGTTAAAAATCCCTTTAATTTTCAGGAATAACATATGACTGACGCCCAAGCTAATCAACAAGATATTGCTGCTGATTCGGCATCAGATGATGCAATGAAAGCAAAACGTAAAAAGTTTTTAGGATTTTTCGCACTTATTCTTATCCTTGCAGCAATTTTGTATGCTATTTGGGCGTTGTTCTTTAATCATGCTGTCAGTACCGATAATGCTTATGTTGGTGCGGAAACGGCACAAATCACCTCAATGGTGAGTGGACAAGTCGCTGAAGTTTTGGTGAAAGATACCCAACAAGTTAAAAAGGGTGATGTTCTCGTTCGTGTAGATGAGCGTGATGCCAAAATCCAGTTGGCACAAGCACAAGCTGAGTTGGCAAAAGCGCAACGTCAATACAAGCAAAGCCAAGCGAATAGTAGCTCATTGAATTCTCAAGTTGTGGTTCGCAATGATGAAATTAATAGTGCACAAGCACAAGTAAGTAAAGCACAAGCAGATTTTGATAAGGCGAACTTAGAATTAAAGCGTCGTAATGAACTTGCCGCTTCAGGAGCGATTTCTAAAGAGGAATTGAGCAAAGCGCAAAGTGCAGTATCGACGGCACAAGCAAGCTTAGATTTAGCTCAAGCGGGTTTAGCCCAAGCAACCTCAAGCCGTAAAGCCGCAGAAAGTACACTTGCTGCAAATGAAGCATTGATTCAAGGCTTCAACGAGGCATCCACGCCTGATGTATTGGTTGCGAAAGCGCATGTGGAGCAGGCACAGCTTGATTTAGAGCGTACCGTTATTCGTGCGCCTGTTGATGGTGTGGTGACACGCAAGAATATTCAAATTGGGCAACGTGTTGCACCAGGTACTGTGATGATGTCAGTGGTGCCTGTATCTGCGCTCTATGTCGATGCAAACTATAAAGAAAGTCAGCTTGCTAAAGTGAAAGCAGGGCAGAAAGTAACGCTTCGTTCAGACCTATATGGTGATGATGTGGTTTATCACGGGACAGTTCAGGGCTTCTCTGGTGGGACAGGTGCCGCATTTGCCTTGATTCCAGCACAGAATGCGACAGGAAACTGGATTAAAGTAGTACAGCGTTTACCTGTACGTATTACGCTTGATCCCAAAGAACTAGCAGAACATCCATTGCGTGTAGGGTTGTCGATGCAAGCGGACATTGATCTCGCATCGAAGTAATCAGCCATGAAAACGCAGAATCCTTTTGCAGAACTTAGCGGTGGGCGGTTAATGCTCGCCGCATTTGTTATTGCGCTTTCCAACTTTATGGTGGTGCTTGATACCACCATTGCCAACGTTTCAGTCCCCCATATTACAGGGAACTTAGCTGTTTCTAGTTCACAAGGGACGTGGGTGATTACCTCTTACGCCGTTGCTGAAGCCATCTGTGTTCCACTTACAGGTTGGTTAGCTGGACGTTTTGGCACAGTCAGAGTTTTTGTGTTTGGGTTAATTGGTTTCACCATCTTTTCATTCCTATGTGGTTTGGCGACCTCACTAGAAATGTTGGTATTTTTCCGTATTGGACAAGGGCTTTGTGGTGGTCCGTTAATGCCACTGAGCCAAACCTTGTTGATGCGAATTTTCCCACCTGAAAAACACTCACAAGCCATGGGAATGTGGGCCATGACCACCGTGGTTGGACCAATTCTGGGGCCGATTTTGGGCGGACTGATTAGTGATAATCTGTCTTGGCATTGGATTTTCTTTATTAATATCCCTGTTGGTATTTTCTGTGTATTGGCAGCCATCCGCTTGCTGTCTGTAGCAGAAACTAAAACTGAGAAATTACGAATTGATGCAGTTGGTTTAGGTTTGTTAGTGCTGTGGATTGGTGCTTTACAATTGATGCTAGACCTTGGGCATGAGCGAGATTGGTTTAATAGTACCAGTATTATTATTTTGGCATTGACAGCAGTTGTAGGTTTTATTGTTTTCATGATTTGGGAACTCACAGAAAAGCATCCTGTGGTTAACCTGTATGTGTTCCGACACCGTGGTTTTGCAGTTTCTGTGCTTGCACTCGCTTTTGGTTTTGGTTCGTTCTTTGGCAGTATTGTCCTTATTCCTCAATGGCTACAAATTAACTTGGGTTATACCGCCACGTGGGCAGGGTATCTGACTGCAACTATGGGTTTTGGTAGTTTGACGATGTCGCCAATTGTTGCCAAGTTATCAACTAAATATGATCCACGGGCATTGGCTAGTTTTGGACTAGCATTGTTGGGTGTGGTTACGGTCATGCGAGCTTTTTGGGTTACAGATGCAGACTTTATGTCATTAGCATGGCCACAAATCTTGCAAGGTTTTGCAGTGCCGTTTTTCTTTATTCCGCTGTCGAATATTGCAATGGGCTCTGTTTTACCTCAAGAAATGGCTTCTGCCGCAGGTTTAATGAATTTCTTGAGAACAATGGCAGGGGCGATTGGTGCTTCAATTGCAGTGACAATTTGGGATGATCACACGAAGGTAGCTCGTAGTGAAATGGTGAATAATTTGCACCCACAAGAAGTCCAAAATACCTTATTGCAAAATGGTTTTTCACCTGATGCAACACTCGCAACGATTGCAAATTTAGTTGATAAAGAAGCGATTACGATTTCGGCTAATCATGTGTTTATGATTTTGGCTATTGTATTTATCTTTGCCAGTGCCTTGATTTGGATGAGTCCAAAACCTAAAGCAATTACGGGTGGACCTGCGCCACATTAATTTTGATAGATCATTAAATTTTCTTTAGAAAACTCGGACTTATTCATCCGAGTTTTTTTATTTCAATCTGATATGAATGTTTATTTCGTCTTTGGGTTTTTACTATCTAGCTCATTGATATGTTCCCAAAGTTTTAGTTGTAGATCTTCTTCATATCTTGATATTTTTTGATTTAAATATTTCATTATATATTTATGCTTATTTAAGCCTTTACCATGAAATGATCCAATTTCTTTCTGAATTTTTGCTTGTAAGTAGAATAGATTCAATTCTTCATACGCTTCTTGTTTTATGTCCAGTAGTTCACAAGCTGTTTTAAATTGAATATGGATTGGTTTGATAGTCATTTATGCACCTACATGACAAAATATTGTGTAGGTGCAGTATGTTTTTTAATAATTATTAGAGTTGTGAAAACGAATTTAGATTACTTTTCACTACTTTTTATCTGCTAGATAAAACATGTATGCAGATTCATTACTTTTTGAATCTAAAAGTTTTTTTGTAAATGGAATAATAGTTTCTCTTAGTTGCTTTCCAGTAAATTGTCCTTGAGGAAATAAAAACTCTGCCAGTGTATCGTACTCAATATGTTGTTCTGTTAGCTTCTGCCATAAAAGGACGTCAATGACCTGTAGTGTTCTAAAATTTTTAAACTTTCTTATAAACTCTTTAGGCGGTAGAAGTTTTGGCTTGTGCTTTAGCTGCTTTCTCAATTGTATTAAATGCTTTTTTACGTCCGCTATAATTGCATCATCGGAAAAATCTAAATTAATACTAATAGCTGGGTATTCATCATAATCATCCACATTCTCCCTTAATGCATATTTAGCACGAATTTCTATATCGTCTGTGGCTTCCTTTAGTGGCTGTATATATGGTCTACAATCAAATAAAAATCGCGGAAATATCTCCATAGGTTTTTTGCTGTTGGGTATTTTCCCTAGTTTTGGATACTCAACATAAGTCTGCTCTGCAAAGCCCTCAATCAATCTCAAATAAAACTTTTTGTCATCTTCAATTATTTGCTCAATAGTCCTTGGGGGTGGGGTATATTCAATGCGTTTGCCATCAATAATTTTAAAGCGTTTTATTGTTATAAATTTCTCATCTTTAAGGTCATCGTCTGTAATAGGAGTAATGTAATCATCCTCAAATATCTGGTTGATTTGAAATGAGATATTTTGTCATTCTTGGATTTCGTGAGCTAATTTCACCACACCACAATTTTTATAATATTCGTCATATCTTTTATTATTGAAAAACTCAGGTATTTTCCCCTTATCGCTAATACGCTTCAATTCATGCCTCCCGCACATCCCAATAAAGTAGTTAAGCCAATCCGATTGGGTGTCCGACTTTCGGGAGCTAATCTAAACTTAACAAAATGATTATAAATTATACTGAGTTATACATCAGAATATGAATTTTAAATATACGTCATCTTTTGTCGTAGTAACTAGTTAATCTAATGAGCTATTCACAGAACTTAATTCAAAAGCAGTAAATGCTTATTCGTTTGCAATAAAAAAGGCTTAAACCATTACAGTTTTAAGCCTTTTTAATTTTGTATATCATCATGTGACAGCATACAAATTTAGATATTTGGTGGAGATGGCGGGAGTTGAACCCGCGTCCGCCAGCACTACACTCGAGAATACTACATGCTTAGATATCGTCTATTGTTTTAACATCAAGCGACCCGACGAACAGGGTACAAGGTGCGATCCTCTAAGTTTGGTATAAAGCCCCGAGGCTTGACTTTATACGGACTTGTGTGCGTGCGCTTCGGTCGGGTTCACTGACCACAAGTATTCAGTGAAGCGGACAAGCTGCCCTTAGGCAGCTAGAGCGTAAGTTTCGTCGTTTGCGACTATTAAAATGCAAATTTTATTTACGAGAGAAAATGCGCTCTCGGCATGCATCTATGAGCTTCATCACCAGCGTCGAAGCCAATAACATCCCCATATATGAAAGAGCATCATAGCATAAATATTGAAAATTTAAATCTAAATTTACAGGCTTTGAGGTTTGTGATTAAAAACCGATCTAATTGAAATTACTTTGTACACGACAAATTTCATAGGGCCCTTGTCCTATCAGGCTTTTTCTTCCTTAAAATTGCGAGCACTTTCTTAAATTCTTCTTTTTTTCCAAAACCAATCAAACGTAGAATAGCCATTTGAACATAGTCCAAACCGTAGCGAAATAAACTTACTG